>NZ_CDWRCK010000016.1:0-1506 GCF_977927595.1 Frankia sp. CcWB3 | reverse complement strand
ACACATAGGAGTCGAAATGAAATAACTTGCGCGTTTCGAACCCTCCACAGGCCTGTGACCTGCGATGATGCTCTCGATCACGTATTTGTTACTTCATTACGTCCCCATAATGGCTGAGAACAAGGACCGGGGACCCCGAGTGGAAAATGCGTGATTATGGCGCCGACGAGTCCGGGACCGAACCGCAGTCCCTTCCAGGCCTACTATCGGCACTCGGCGGATCTCGGGATTTTTAACGTCCTGCTCGATCTGGCATCTTTTGAGTATGCCCGTATCCACATTGTTGTGCAATGTGGACTAGAGAAAAGACTAGATGAAAATGGGCAGTGGTATTGTAATCGGATTGATGATCCAGTCGCCTGTGTCGGGCGAACTTGTCCTTCCGGTGGAGAAGCTGCTGGGAGCGGGTCCGGTACTTGGGCTCCCGGGGTTGCCACTCGGTGGGGACGTCGACGTCGGAGCGCCCACCCCGGTCGGTGTCGTCGAGGGTGGGGTGCTCGGTGGTGCCGTCGGCGGTCGGCTGGCTGACGATGGAGTCGTGGTCGGCGGCTGTGTAGGAGTCGTGGTCGGTGGCCCCGTCGTCGGCGTGCGTGGCGCCGGGGCGGTGGACGGCGAGGACGGAGGCGGTGCCGCAGGCGCCTTGACAAAAGCAGGGTCGGGACGGTGAGCGGCGGAGGGCGAGGGCTTGCTGACCTGCCGCGCGATGGGCTCCATGAGGCGTGGTTCCAAGCCCCCGGGCGACGCAGCCCGGCTGGTGAACGCTCCGGCGACCGTCGGGACGACTGTCGAGGACGTCGCGGCCGCATTGCTGGGTGCGGCCGCAGGCACGGGCGGACGTACCGCGTCCGGGGTCGGCGCCTGCGTCACCTGCCCCTGCGTGATATTCGGCCTGTCCTCCGACAGCAGCTGGGCATCGGAGGTGGGCCAGTTCATGGCCGCCGTGAGGCCGGCGACGGCAATGGCCGTCACCGCGGCGACTGCCACCGCCGACCGCCTGCGCCATCCCGCGGTGCCGCGGCCAGTATGAGTCTGTGGTGCGTCGGTGAGGTCATTGTCGGAGTCCATGCGCATGAGCGGGAGTAGACGCGTGGGGTGCGTGGTGGCGGCGATGATGGTTTTCTCGGCATCGGCGTACCTGTCACCGCTGGGTGGAGCAGTCGGTACCTTGACGAGATTGACCTTCGGTGTCTCCTTGGTGGTCTCGCCGACTTCGCTCTTAGTATCGGTATCGGTATCGGCCGCGGCGGCCGCAGCCCGCCGACTGGCGGCTGAGGCTGCGGCTACAGCCGCGACAGCGGCGCGATCGAAGGTGCGCGCGAGGCCGACCCGCAGACTCGCCGGCGCCGGAACCACGGCACCGGTGAGGAGCTCTTCGGGCGAGACTCCATGGGGTACCGGGATGCTGCGCGCCTGGGGCGATCCCGACCAGGCCAGATCGCTTCCTCGAGCAAGCTCGAGTAGCCAGGACCGCAGCCGGGTGGGATCGCTCAGGGGATTTAGGGCCTG
>NZ_CDWRCK010000015.1:19191-30668 GCF_977927595.1 Frankia sp. CcWB3 | reverse complement strand
ACTTCATTACGTCCCCTATGCGCCAGAAGGCCAAGGCCGGCGGCACGCTCGGACTGGCGCCCTTGGGCTACCGAAACGTCCGCGTGACGGTAGACGGCCGGGAGGTCCGAACCATCGCGGTCGACCAGGACCGCGCACCACACATCGTCTGGATGTTCGAGGCCTACGCCAGCGGCGAGTACACCATGGCCCAGCTGGCGACCGCCCTTGAGTACCGGGGTTTGCGCATTCCGGCCACGCCCAAGCGCCCCACCCGCCCGGTCAGCGTCCAGCACGTCGACAAGATGCTCGCCAACCGCTACTACCTCGGCGAGGTCAAGTTCGAGGGCGTCTGGTACCCGGGGCGACACCCGGCGCTCATCACGTCCGCCGTCTTTGATCAAGTGCAGGCCATCAGGAAGGCGCGTAACGCCGCCCGGGAAAAGCCACAACACCATCCGCACTACCTCAAGGGCTCGGTGTACTGCGGTACCTGCCGAAGCCGGTTCGGGATCACCAACGCCACTAACCGGTGGGGCACGGTCTACCCGTACTTCTTCTGCATCGGCCGCGCCAAGCGGCGGCAGCCCTGCGACCAGCCCGCCGTCTTGATCGATGACCTTGAGACCTCGGTCGCCGACTGGTGGCGGCGAATCCAGCTGTCCGAGACCAAAATCACAGCTATCCGGAACCAGGTCATGACCGAGCTGGAGCGACACCAAGCCGACAGCCACCGCGAGCTCGCGCAGCAGGAGAAGCGCATTGCCGATCTTGAACGTGAACAGCTCAAGCTGCTCCAGGCGCACTACGCCGACGCCATCCCCGTGGATCTACTCAAGACCGAACAGGAACGTATCCAGCGGGAACTGGCCGGCGCCCGAGCGATCATAGAACGCTGCTCGACCGAGGCCAGCACCGTGCTGGCGGTCGTGGAGGAGGTTCTGTTGCTGTGCGCCAACGCGCATGAGCTGTACCTTGCCGCGCCGCCGGAGGTGCGGCGGGCGCTGAACCAGGCCGTATTCGCCCGCTTCTGGGTGGTACGCAACCAAGTTCACGGCGCCGACCTGACTGAACCGTTCGCTCACCTGCTGGCCCCGAACCAGCAGGACAAGACCATCGGTCAAGATTCCGAACCCGAGGATGCGGAGGTCCTACCCGACAGCATGCCGCCCGATGAAGGCCGTTCCGTTGAGATCACTGATCACACCCGCTGGCACGCAATCGAGCGGCCATATGGCCCGCTGCCCGGTGAGACAGCGAACCCCCGCCAGCTCACTGGCGGGGGTTCGAACATCAGTACTCGGGTGGAGGTGAGGGGACTCGAACCCCTGGCCTCCTCCGTGCGAGGGAGGCGCTCTACCAGGCTGAGCTACACCCCCTGGAAGCATCTGAAGCTTACAGGAACGCGTAGCCCATGTGACGACCACCCCGGTTCGGGTGGATCGCCGCCTCCGGCCGGCCGTCAGCTGATGCTGATGCCCTCCTTGCCCCGAGCCCTCGACCGGGCGGCCGGCACGGCGACCTCCCGGGCGAGATCTGGCTGGATGCGCTCTGACAGGGCGAGGCCGGACCGCGTGACGGTGGCCATCAACCGGTCGAACAGGGGGCTGCGGCGGCTGGCCGGAGCAGCCCCGTCTCATGGCCGCACCATCCCCACACGCGAGTGCCGTCGATGACAAGCTCCTGGTCCGGCTCGGTGCCCCGAGGGAAGGCCGGCCGAGCGTCGGTCGGAACATCCGCCGTGTCGAGCGGGTGGTGCGTCCACAGTTGCAGGGACTCCTCCGGGCACCACGCCTTGTCCCGGACGGCTATCTGCCATACCGCCCGTCCGGGCCGGTACAGGGCGAGCCGGATCGCCGTTCCCCGGCAACGGAACAGCAGACCGACCCCGTCGGGACGAACACCTCGTACCTCGACGGGTACCGGGGAGCTCCCCGGGCAGACGAGGTATCCCTCGCTCCGCAACCGGGCCATCCACGACTCGAAGGTCACAGCGAACGCTGCCTTCCTGATAGTTCTCGATAGCTACACAGTGATTGCGTGATGATTGCGTAGTAGTTGCGCGGGTCTGGGAAGTCCCAGCGGGGGATCGGCCGGTCGGGACCGGACCAGCCGCCAAGGCCGGACCAGCCGCCAAGGCCCGGACCAGCCCGGCTGACCCTGGCGGCACGGCCACAGGTGACCGGGGCGGGTAGCGGGCTGGCACGCGACGGGAGAAGACGGAGACGGCGCGACCTGGCTCATCCGGCGGAGCGCACAGCTCAGCCGGTCATCCGGGAGCGCGCACGGAGCACTCCGGCGAACGACCCGGCCAGGGGCAGGACGGGAGTCCGGGAATACGGATGATCGACAGCTGCTTCACCCCGGGAGCAAAAAGATCACTCGTTCAGGTCTGGCACCGAGCCCCGAGGCCCCTCGCGCCCAGAACGGTCCCTGAGTTACAGGACCGGTGCGCTCGTCGCGCGTGCGGCGAGCCTCAGTGGACGCGAGGGCTGGGACAACACCGACAGCGCCCTGGACAACAGACCTCTCGCCACGCCCAGTGAGGGGCGGAGCCGGGCTGCCAACGGAGCGTCACACCTTTATTATGCACGGCATCCCGGCCGGGCGTCGGAGCGCAAGTGGCCGCCGGAGATCGGTTCAGGACCATGCGGACACGGTGATTCCGACTGTCCGGAGCGTCTCGACGATCTTTGCACCGCACGCCGCGGACCGCACGCCGCGGACCGTGTATCGCTCGGATCGGGGCAGGTGCCCCGGGACGGTGTGGGTCGGTATCCCGGCGACTAATCGGGGAACGACGACCACAGGACGATGTCCGGTCCGGACGGCGAGCACGAGGAGCCCGCCCGGCCGGCACGAGGAGGTTGTCGTGATCTTCGATAGTCGGGAGGAGGCCGGCCGGCAGCTCGGGCAGCGGCTGGCGCATCTACGCGGCCGTGACGTCGTTGTCGTCGGGCTGCCCCGCGGGGGCATTCCTGTCGCGTTCGAGGTGGCGCGGGCGCTGGAGGCCCCGCTGGATGTCATCCTCGTCCGCAAGCTCGGTGTCCCCTTCCAGCCTGAGCTCGCGATGGGTGCCATCGCCGAGGGTGGGGTGCGGGTCGTCAACGAGGAGGCCCGGCGGCTGGCTAACGTGGGGCTGGACGAGTTCGCTGCGGTTCAGGCGCGCGAGTTGGTGGAGCTTGATCGTCGGGCCCGGCGGTTCCGGAACGGCCGGCCGAGGATCCCGCTCGCCGGGCGGACGGTGGTCGTGGTGGACGACGGGATCGCGACCGGCTCGACGGCCTCTGCCGCGTGCCAGGTCGTGCGGGCCCAGGGAGCCACCCACGTGGTGCTGGCGACCCCCGTTGCCCCCCGTGACCGGATCGGCTGGCTGCGCCGGCAGGCAGACGAGGTGGTCTGCGTCCAGACGCCCGACGCCTTCTTCGGTATCGGCGAGTTCTACGCGGACTTCTCCCAGACACCGGACGAGGAGGTCGTCGACCTGCTGCGCCGGGCCGCGCTGACGATGCCGGTCGGCGGCGCGGTAGCCGACCTGTCCGGCGGCGATGTCGAGGTCGACATCCCCGTCGGTCGAGTTCGGCTCGCCGGTCGGCTCACCGTGCCCGACCAGTCCCGGGGAGTGGTCGTCTTCGCTCACGGCAGCGGCAGCAGCCGGCACAGCCCACGTAACCAGTTCGTGGCCCGCGACCTCAATGCCGCGGGGCTCGCGACCCTGCTGTTCGACCTGCTCACCCCGGACGAGGAGCGTGACCGGGCGAACGTGTTCGACATCGGGCTGCTTGCCCGGCGGCTGATCGACGTGACCGGTTGGCTGCGCGGCCAACCGGCGACGGCTGCCCTCCCCATTGGTTACTTCGGCGCCAGCACCGGTGCCGCCGCGGCGCTGCGGGCCGCCGCGGAAGGGGGGTTCCCCGTCGCGGCCGTCGTGTCGCGGGGCGGCCGACCGGACTTGGCCGCGGCGCAGCTGACCGCGGTACGCGCCCCGACGTTGCTCATCGTCGGTGCGCGGGACGATCTGGTCCTCGAGCTGAACCGGCAGGCCCAGGCCCGACTGCTGGGCTGCGAGAACCGGCTGGCGATCGTCCCGGGCGCCACGCACCTGTTCGCCGAGCCGGGTGCCCTGGAGCAGGCGGCCGCGCTTGCGCGTGACTGGTTCGTCGATCACCTGGCGTTGGCCGGCCATCCCGGTCGCGCCTGACCGGGTACTGACCTGACTTCCGCGCGACGCCGGGCGATGCGTGCCCACCCGGGCGACACTCTGGTGGTCCACCGTCACACCACCCGGCAGCCGGACCGACTCGGCGAGGTCTTCGAGGTGCGCTCGGCGGCGGGGGATCCGCCGTTTGCGGTCCGCTGGTCCGACACGGGGCACGTCAGCTTCGTCTACCCGGGTCCGGATGCCGAGATCCGTCACCGCGGCGAGGAGGCACGCAGCGGGGCCGGCTGAGCAGCCCGGATCAGTCCTGGTCGACGACCCGCCCCGCATCGAGGGCGAGGGTGCGGTCGGCGAGAACCTCGGCGTCCGTGGGATCGTGCGTGACGATGAGCACCGGAGCCGCCAGTGTCGGTAGCACATTGTGCAGGAAGGACCTGACCTCGCGGCGGGTCGCGGTGTCGAGCGCGGCGAGCGGTTCGTCGAGCAGCAGCAGTCCGGGCCCCGGCGCCAGCGCCCGCGCGAGCGCCACCCGTTGCCCCTGGCCGCCGGACAGGGCATCCGGTCGCCGGTCGCCGAGATGGCCGATCCCGAACCGTTCCAGCCAGGTGTCCGCGGACGCCCGGGCGTGCCGCCGGCCCTGGCCGAGGCGGGCCCGCAGGCCGAAGGCGATGTTGTCGCGGGCCCGCAGGTGTGGGAACAGCAGGTAGTCCTGGAAGACCATGCCGACCGGCCGCTGTTCGGACGGGACGAAACGGTGCTCGGCCGGGTCGTCGAGAACCTCGCCGCCGAGGGTGATCCGGCCCTCGTCGAGCGGGAGGAGGCCGGCCAGGGCCCGCAGCAGCGTGCTCTTGCCCGCCCCGCTGCGGCCGAGGACGGCGACCGTCTCCCCCCGTGCCACGCTGACCTTGACGTCGAGCACGAACTGGCCCTGTCGCACTGTCATCAGCGCGCTGAGCCCGGCTGACGCCGGATCCAGGCCGGGGGCGGGGGCGGGGGGCGCCGCCCCCGCCGAATCTCCGGGGACGGTGTTCACGGGATGCCCCGCGTTCACGGGATGCCCCGCTCGAGCGCCTTCGGGGCGGCGTCACGCGTTCCCCGGTTGCGTAAAATCCGCCGGGCGCCGGGGAACCAGCGGCCCCGCAGTGCCACCAGAACTCCGACGCAGACCGCGAGCAGTACGAGTGACAGCGCGATGGCTGTGTCCGAGTCCGTCTCCAGCGCCAGGTAGACCGCGAGCGGCGTGGTCCGGGTGGTCCCGGGGAAGTTGCCGGCGAACGTGATCGTGGCCCCGAACTCGCCGAGGGCGCGAGCCCAGCACAGCGCCGCGCCGGCGGCCACCGTCGGCGCCGTCATCGGCATGGTGACTCGGCGAAACGTCATCCACGGCCCGGCACCGAGGGTGGCGGCGGCGTCCTCGAACCGCCGATCGGCGCTGTTCAGCGCGCCCTCGACGGACACGACGAGGAACGGCATGGCCACGAAGATCTGCGCGATCACCACGCCGACGCTGGTGAACGGGATGGTGATGCCGAACCAGCCATCGAGGTACTGGCCGACGACGCCGCGCCGACCCAGCACCAGAAGCAGGGCCACGCCGCCGACCACTGGCGGCAGCACGAGCGGGAGGGTGACCAGGGCGCGCAACAGGGACCGGCCGGGAAAACGGGTGCGGGCCAGCAGCCAGGCCAGGGGGACACCGAACAGCAGCGACAGCGCGGTTGTGGCGGTGGCCGTCTCCACTGATAGGAGGAGGGCCTGCCGGACCGCGGTCTCGGTGAGCAGATCGGGCAGGGCGGACCAGGGGGCGCGGACGAGCAGGCCGACGAGCGGCAGGAGCAGGAACAGGCCAGCGATCCCGGCCGGCACCAGCAGCGCCCAGGACATCCGGCGGCGCGTTTCCCGGCGAACCGCGCGGCGCGGACGTCCGCCGGTCCGCGGGTCACCCGGCCGGGGTGCCCGATCGCGCAGGCTGAACCGGCCGTGCGAGCTGAACCGGCCGTGCGGGCCGACGGCCCGTTGCTCCGGCTGACCCCTTCGAAGGAGCGAACCGCCGCGGACCGACACGGCGGGCAGGCCCTTCTCGCTGATCGGGATCAACGACGCTCGGGTAGCTCGATGACGACGTTGGTCGACTTCACCGCGCCGACCGCGAGGACGCCGGCTTCCAGCCCGAGTTCGTCGGCGGCCTCCCGGCTCATGAGCGAGACCAGGCGATGCGGGCCGGCCTGGATCTCGACCTGGGCCATCACCGCGTCGCGCACCACGCGGGTGATAATGCCGGGGAAGCGGTTACGCGCGGATTCGGCGACGACCGGCGTCTGGGCGGCGGTCTGCTCGGTCGCCAGATCCTTGGCGAATCCGGCCAGGGTGCCGCCTTCGATCGCCCGGCGGCCGGCGTCGTCTAGGACGGTTGGCAGTCGGCCGCTGTCCGCCCACCGGCGGATGGTGTCGTCACTGACACCGAGCAGCGCGGCGGCCTCGCTGATCCGGAATCTCGGCATGGGGTGATCGTACCCGTATCTTCGGGAGAGTCGCGACGTATGATCCGAAATTACGGTGAAATTACATAAAAATATCCGCTCATGCGGGTCGGGCGGCGAGGTGGTCGGATTGACGGGACCGTGTCCTCGACCGACCCGATGCCGGCCGGATGACCGGTTGGCGCATCACGATCTGGTCCGGCGGGGCACGATGCGGAGGTTGCCCCTCTCGGCCCGACTCGCCATTCCTGCCCGACTCGCCACTCCTGGAGCACCCGTGACACCGCCCGCTTCCAAACCGACCGTCACCGCCACCACGTCCTACGGCGACCTGGTCGCCGGCCCCGTGCGGATCAACGCGCGCGCTGCTCGTGACGGGTGATCGGGTGCTGCTCGCCAACGAGCGTGGCCAGAAGTCGTTCCACTTGCCAGGAGGCTGGGTCGAGCCGGGAGAGACCGTGCAGACGGCGCTGCGTCGGCTGCTGAACGAGCAGGCCGGGATCGAACTGGACTACCTGACGTTCGTGGGCGGTATCCAGAACATCTCGATCGAACGCGGTGAGCGGATGGGGGTGCTCGACGTCGTCTTCGCCGCTGACCGATCGTGGGGCGCCGACTTCGGGAGCAGGCTGAATGATCTCGATATCGTCTCGGTGTCCCTTGGGAGCCTGCTCGACCTGGAACTAAGGCCCGCCGACCTGCGCCGACGTCCCCGGCTGGCTCACCAACACCCGTCCGGCCTGGTACGAGTCGGCCAGCCGCTGACCGTAGGCGCGCATCCTCGCATTCGCACGGTTGACCTCATCTCGACTTCAGGTTCTAGCGCCCGCACGCCCGCATGCCCGCACGCCCGCGGGTCGGAATGCGGCCGGATGAAGGAGCCAGGCGACCCGCGCCACAGCCCCGTGACAGGCCCGATCCGGTGACGAACTACCCTGGCCCCGGATCCCTTGGGTACATTCGCCCGGTGTTCTCTCGACGCCGACCCTGGCCGTCGCGGTCCGCATCGGGCGCTGCATCGCGCGATGGTTACCGCTGTTTCCGTCGTCACCGCCGGACGGGGTGACAACGGCATGGTCGTCATCGGGGTGACGGGCCACCGGGGGCTTTCCGACGGGCAGGCCGAATACACGGCCGGCGAGATGCGCCGGGTGCTGGCGCCTCTCGCCGCGGCCGGGTTGACCGGGATCAGCTGCCTGGCCGAGGGAGCGGACACTATCTTCGCCGACGTGGTCCTCGAACTTGGGGGCCGGCTCATTGTCATGATACCCGCGGCCGGTTACCGGGACTTTCAACCCGCTGCGCATCGGCGCGACTACGATCGGCTGCTCGGCCGCGCCACCGAGATACGCAGCCAGGACCGGGCGAAGCCCGATCTGCCCAGCCTGATGTCGGCGAGCCGCCTTCTGGTCGACGCATCCGACCAGGTCCTCGCGGTGTGGGACGGTCTGCCGGCGTGTGGCTTCGGGGGTACGGCGGACGTCGTCTCCTACGCGCGCTGGCGACGCAAACCCCTCCAGATCATCTGGCCCGACGGTGCCGTGCGGGCGGGGGTGACCTCCGTCGCCGGTTCGGGCGAACGACAGCGGTAACCGTCAGAGGCCGCCGCGGGGCTGGGGACTACCGCGGGGCCAACGTCACGACGTCCACCTGCACCGGGGCGAGACTCCTCCTGGCCGGAGCCGGAGCCGGAGCCGGAGCCGTCGTGGCCGGTGGCCGGGTGGCGGCCGGCCGGGTCGTTGCCGGCTGGGTCGTTGCCGGCTGGGTCGGGGGCTTGGTCGCCGTGGACGTCACGGAAGCTCCGCTGGCGGTTGTTGCCGCGCGGGTGGTCCGGCCACCGGCGGCCGGGGTGCCGGTGGCCGGGGTCCTGGCCTCGATCGGCCCGGCAGCCACTCCTTCCGCCGCTGCGGACGGCTTGGTCGGCACCGGCGGGGCGGCGGCGAGAACGGGCGGCGCCTGGTGCGCCGGCGGGGAGGCCGCCGGCACCGGGCCGCCAGAGGAACGCCCCGGCGGCGCGGACCTGCCACCCGCCGCGAGGCGCAGGGTGTTCAGGGCGACGTCCTCCGCCGCCAGGTCGTTCTGCTGTTCCTCTTTGGTCGGGCCGAGGACGGATCCGCCGCCGAGGGTGCTGGGCCCACCTGAGCCGGGTTCGTCCACGGCGGGTTCGTCCACGGCGGGGCTGCCTGACGCGGCGGGCCGGGGGGCGGCCGGTGCCCGCACGGCCGGGCGGCCCTCGCGGGATCCGGACCGGCCGCTGCTCGGAGTGTCCACGGTGCCGCCGTCGTCCGGCTGTGACTCGTGCAACGGAGCACGCGCACCCGTGGTCACGTCGTCGGGCGAGGAGTTGAGCCCCGCGGCGGTGGCTGCGGCCGCCACCGCTGCCACCGCAGCCACCGCGAATGCGGCGACCGGGCGCATCCGGGACCGGCGAGCGCGAACGAGCGGGTCCACCGGCAGGCGTTCTACCCGTGGCTCGGCTGCCCGCCTCGCTGATGTGGATCCCACCGATGCCGCTCGTCCGGCCTCCGCTCGTCCGGACTCCGGACGAGCGGAGGCCGCCCGGCGGTCCGGGGGCGGGAGCTCCGGCGGTGGCAGTGTCGGGAGTGGCGGCAGTGTCGGGAGCGGTGGCAGCGCCCGGGCGGCCATCGGGTCCGGGACACTCCGGGTGGGGCTCGGTGCCCGCCGACCGGTGCTGTGCCGCCCGCCCGTGGCCGTCCTGAGGGGAGCCCTTCCGAGGGGAGCCGTCCGGGTCGGTGGTCGAGGATCGGTAGGCTCAGGCCGCGGATCCGCGCCTGTCGTCGCGGCGCCCGCCCGCCCGCCGTGAGCCGTGGCGGCCTGTCGGCCACGGCCCCACGCCGCTCGGGTCGACTGCGGCTTCGATCCGGAGAGCAGCGCCAGCAGCTCGGCGGTGTCGGGCAGAGAGGCCCCGTCGGCCTGTCGCACACGGGCGAGCGTCCGCCGCACCCCCTGGCCGATGGGAGCCGTGTGCTCCGACCGGTCGGCGCGGCGTCGCCCGGCCCGGGCCGCGGGTTCGACGGACCCGCTGGGCTTTCCCGTCGCGGCCAGATCGACGATCCCGGCCCACGCGACGATGTCGGCGGCGGGGCCCTCCCAGCCACTCGCCGCGGGGCCGTAGCCATAGCCGGGCACGTAGCCGGGGCTGTTGGGGGGAGGCCGCAGGTGGCCGGAGCGCCCGGCGACGACGTGCGGCCTCCCTCCGGCCGAGCCGGCCGCGGGGGACAGCAGCAGTGGTCGCAGGGCCGCCGCGACACCCAGGTCGACCAGCCGCGGCCCGGTAACGGAGAGCACGATATCCGTTGCTGTCAGGTCGCCGAGTGCGCCGACCGTGCGGTGCGCCGCATCGATGGTCTCCAACAGGGTCCGGGCGAGGCGGTCGATCTCGTCCGAGGACAGCGGTCCGCGTTCGGTGAGCTCGCGGGCCAGGGTCGGGCCCCCGACGAACTCCGTGCCCACGTATGGCCGCTCGGCGTCGGGCGCGGCGTCGAGCACCCCGCAGGTGTGTGCCCCGGCCAGCACGCGAGCGCGGTCGATCGCCGCCGCGAACCGGGCCCGCATGTCCGTGCGCAGGGCGTCGCCCGGGTGCAGCGCGCGGATCGCGACCTGCGCGCCTCCGACAGCACGGCTCAGATAGACGATGCCGGTGATGCCGGCGTCCAGCCGACCGAGCAGCTGGTAGGGCCCGAGTGAGGTGGGCTCGCCCACGGCGAGCGGCGCGACGTGACGAGGTAGCCGAGCGGTCATGGTGATGATGCCCCGAATGCGGCTCGTGGACGGTCAGCGACGTTTATTCGCTCCGACGGTAGCTACTCCAGTCGTGTCCGTGAAGGCCGCTACGCATCCTTCTTCGCACTTCTTCGTATCCGCAGCGAATTCGGCATCCGCCGGACGCCGGCGGGCACCGGGCGCGAGCACAGTGATCATCGTCGGCGGAACATTGGTCGGCTGTTCCCCGGTCGGCTATTTCCCGGCCAACCGATGATCGGCCAATCGATCATCGGTTGGCCGGGGGCTCCGGCGCGTACGCGACGGCGATTCCGTCGAGAAGCCATTTCAGCGCCTGCTCGAAGCGCGGCACCGTGTATCCGCAGCCGAGGGCGGCGAGGGCGCGCAGCCGTGGGTACTCCTTCTCGGCGGTCTGCGCGTCCTCGGTGGTCTGCGCGCGGTTGAGGACCTGGGCGTCAAGGACCTGGACGGAGAAAACCGGTCCCGCCATCGGGACACCGGGGCGATCCTGGGAGTCGGCCGCCGGAGGCCGTCGGCGGTCGAAATCCTCCCGGTCGCCGAGTTCGCGCAGCGTGCAGCCGACCACCAGATCATTAAGCGAGTGGATGATGCGCAGCTGGTCCTGCGGATCATCGGTGATCTTCGAGGCGACGGTCAGGCACTGCTCGATGTGCCGCAGCTTGTTGGGACCGAAACCCCGGCGGATGCCGATCCGAAGGGCCCAGGGACGTTCCTGGAAGGACCGCCTCGCGCGCCGGGCGATCTGGGTGAGGCCGTCCCGCCAGTCCTCGGGAACCTCGTCCAGCAGATGCCCAGCCAGGAACGCGTCCCACATCAGGCCGGTCAGTTCGTCCTTGTCCCGGACGTGGTGGTAGAGCGTCATCGTCCCGACGCCCAGATGTGCGGCGATCCGCCGCATCGACACCGCCGTGAGCCCCTCCGCGTCGGCGATCTCCATCGCGGCCAGGGCCAGCCGTTCACCGCTCAGCGGCGTCCGGCATCCCGGTGGGGTGGACACCCGTCCCATCGGCTTCCCCTGGGATCGCCCCGGGGCCGCACTCGGCGGCGCCGCCATCGCCACTCACCTCCTGGCAGGACGCCTCCTGGCAGGACGC
>NZ_CDWRCK010000015.1:15980-18971 GCF_977927595.1 Frankia sp. CcWB3 | reverse complement strand
TTGGAGGTATCGGGTGATGACAGGTTCGGATGAGGGCGGTTCGGACGAGGGCGGTGCCGTGGTCGGCAGGACCGCCGGTACCGGGGCGGGTGCCTCGCCGGGAGGTGGCGCACCGCCGGGCCGGGGGATTCCGGGCTGGGCCGTGCTGGCCGTCTGCTGCCTGGCCCAGTTCATGGTCGTTCTGGACATTTCGATCGTGAACGTCGCGCTGCCGTCGATGCAGACCGATCTCGGGATGACGGCGAGCGGCTTGCAGTGGGTGGTCAACGCCTACACGATCGCGTTCGCGGGTCTGCTGCTCTTCGGCGGCCGGGCCGTGCAGGGGCTGGGCGGGGCCGTGCTCGCCCCGGCGACGCTGACCCTGTTGATGACCTCCTTCGCCGAGGGGCAGGAGCGGACCCGGGCGTTGGGCGCGTGGGGCGCCACCGCGGCCAGCGGCGGGGCGCTCGGCGCGATCGTCGGCGGTGCGCTGACCGAGGTCGCGAACTGGCGGTGGGTGCTGTTCGTCAATGTGCCGATCGGGGTGGCGCTCCTCGTGGCCGCCCGGCTCGTGCTTGTCGAGTCGCGGGGCCAGTTGAGCCGGCTGCGTGATCTTGATATTCCCGGCACGGTGACCGTCACCGGGGGCCTGGTGCTGTCGGTCTACGGCATCGTCCGCACCGAGAGTTCCTCCTGGACGTCCCCGGTCACGCTCGGGATGCTGGCCGGGGCGGTAGTGCTCCTTGCCGCGTTCGTGGTCGTCGAGGTCACGACCCCCGCCCCGCTGGTGCCGCTGAGCATCTTCCGCTACCCCGGGCTCGCCGCAGCGAACGCGGTCGCCGCCTTCCTCGGCGCCGCGATGTTCACGATCCTCTTTTTCCTCACCCTCTTCCTCCAGCAGGCTCAGGGTTACAGCCCGCTGCGCACCGGGGTGGCCATGCTCCCGATACCACTTATGGTCATCGTTGCCTCGCGGATCGTCACCCGGATGATCGGGCGGCTCGGTCCGCGTCCGATCATCGTGTTCGGTCTCATGAGCGGAACGGCAGGTCTGCTCTGGCTGTCGACGATCACCCGGGACGGCTCGTACTGGGTGCACGTGTTCGGCCCGGTCCTGATCATCGGGTTGGGGGTGGGCCCTGTCATGGTCGCCGCGGCCACGGCGGGCGTGCCGATGCGCCTGGCGGGCCTCGCGTCCGGTTTGATCAACATCAGCCGCCAGATCGGCGCGGCGATCGGCCTCGCCGCGGTGTCGACGATCGCGACCAGGTATACCGATGGCCGTCTCAGGCACGGGGCCGCGCGGCTCGACGCGCTGGCCTCCGGCTACTCCCTCGGGCTGTTCATCGGCGGCTGCGTCCTCGCCGCCGGGATCCTGGCCGCGCTGCTGCTGCCCCGTGTCCGGCGGCCCGAGCCGGAGCCGGCCCTCGGCGCGGCGGAGAAGACCGCGTCCGGGGCCTCGGACGACGAGGACCAGGCACTCGCGGAGGTCTGATCCATCTCCATCAGCCGCGCGGACATCAGATCGTGGATCTGCGCAGCAGCCCGACGAGCTCACTGCCCGCGCGTAGCTCCCCGTCCGGGCCGAAGACCTCGACACGGCCGATCGTCCGGCCGTGGCCCGCGTGCAGGGTACGCACCCGGAACAGGTGCCAGTCCCGGACGTCCAGGTCGTCGTAGAAGGTCACATTCTGCGAGAGGACGGCGACTGCCAGGCGCCTGGTGGGGGTCAGGCCGGTGACGGCCAGCAGGTCGGACAGCGGCAGCAGTTCGCAGCTGTGCGCGATGAACGCCCTCCACAGGGACCGGTCCTCCGGCGCCCCGGGGATGCGCTGCCATTGGTCCAGCTGATGGGTGCCCGCCCGGGGAAGCACCCGAACCTCCCAGGGCATCATCGGACGGTCGAGGGGGCTGGCGTGCTCCGGGCCGAGGAAGTCGGACTCGGTGGAGCGCAGGCGCAGGAAGTCCGGCTCTGGGGAGCGGAGCATCACGTCCGCCCGGCAGATCTGCAACGAGTCTTGTCGGAAGGTCAGGGCCAGGGAGTCGATCGACCGCCCGTGGGCCAACCGCTCGACGTCGATCCAGACCGGTTGGCGGCAGTCGCCGGGGCGCATGAACACCGTCTGCAGGCTGTGCGTGATCTTACTGGGGGTCATACGCTCGGCGAGAACGATCTGCTGGCCGAGCAGCTGCGCCCCGAGGACGCCGCCGTGTGTGCTGAGCAGGCATCGGGCCGGCACCGGCGGAACATCCCCGCCGAGATCGAGAACTGCCAGTAGTTCACTCAGAGTGCACTGGCCGGGCGCCGGCGCCCTATCGGCCCGATCCTGCGCGCCGGCCTGTTGCTCGGGGGTCTCACCAGCTCGTGCGCCCGTCGTCTCCGCGGATTGTGTACCCACAGTGCACCCTTCCCGCGGACGCTCGCCAGGTGCGAATGCCGCGGATATCCTCGCCGGACGCCCGCGCTGGACGCCCAGGTCGGGGGACCGTGACCGGTCGCTGCACTCTCTGCCGAATTGTCACACGTGGATCATGACTCCGCCCGGCGCGGAGCCTCGCGGCAAATATCGGCCTATTCGCCGCCGACTGCTGGTCACAGGGGACGTAATGAAGTAACAAATACGCGATCGAGAGCATCATCGCAGGTCACAGGCCTGTGGAGGGTTCGAAACGCGCAAGTTATTTCATTTCGACTCCACAGTGGTGCACGTCACATTCCATTGAGCCCGTATGGTAGATAAAGGTTGCTGCTTATCGGTTTGTCCGCCGATTTCGGACTGTTACCGATCTCAGACTGCTCTGGAATCTGCTTCGAATCCCCCGTAGGGGCGGGTGATGATCTCCATGCCGTGGCCGGCCGGGTCCAGGAAGTACAACCCCCGTCCGCCGTCATGATGATTGATCTCGCCCGGGTGCTTACGGTGTGGATCCGCGTAGTAGGTGATCCCGGCCCGTTGGATCCGCTCGAACGCCGCGTCGAACTCCTCCTCGGCGATCAGGAACGTATAGGAG
>NZ_CDWRCK010000015.1:0-15583 GCF_977927595.1 Frankia sp. CcWB3 | reverse complement strand
TATAGTGCTGCGCAGTGATCGACTCAACCGGTGGGGTGGCGAAGTCCAAGGTGACACCGTTTGCGGTGACGACCGGGATGAACGGTCCCCACGCGGCGCCGACCTTGAGACCGAGGATATCCGCTAGAAACTCGGCCGATTCCCGGTTGTTCCGGGCATGCACAATAGTATGATTCAGCTCGACTGGCATATGGACCTTCTCCGTAAGTCGCTTTGTCGGCACTTCCAGGGCCTGTGGTCCTCGGTGGAGATACCGGGAATGCTCGGATTCGGAATGTCGTAGTCCGCGAAGACGGCGGGGAGCCGGCCCCACCACCTGATTATCCCACCCGGTCCTCGCCGTCTACCCGGTCCTCGTGCTGCCGGCGGTGCTCGTGGGATGGGTGCTCGTGGGATGGGTCATGCTCGTCCGGATCAAGCACCCGTCCTCGGACGAGGGAGTCGACGTGCAGCGTCACCGCGTCCCGGGTGACGTCGAGCGGAGCGACGACGAACCGACCGATTGGCAGGTAGGCGCCGTCGGGCCGGGAGTCCCAGCTGTGCAGCCCCACCCACCAGCGGTCCCGCGCGTCGGTGAAGGCATGGGCCCCGCTCGGTCCGAAGCCGACCTTTCCCCCGGTCAGCATCGGTTCGTCCGCCGGCCGGCAGGGCCCGAGCGGCCCCTTGCACGACGCGGTCGCCACCACCTGCCGTCCACCGAGCGGCGACGCGGCCGAATAGAGCAGATGGTGACGCCCGCGGGTTGAGATCATCGATGGTGCCGAGATCCGCCCCTGCTGCCAGGACAGGCTCGGGCGGAGCATGACGGCGGGTTCGCTGGCGAGCACGAGTCCGTCGGGTCGCAGCCGCTGCGCCCACAGCGTGGGCGGCGCGCCGTGGTTCCGGCCCGAGCCGCCGCCCGCCCCGGGGCTTGCCCAGGCCAGGTAAGCGCGTCCGGCTTCGTCGACGAAGGGGCTCGGATCCGAACTGCCGCCGTCCGCGGTCTGGCAGATGAAGGGCGCGAGAGAGGTGTCGACGAACGGACCGTCGGCGGAGTCGGCGGTCGCCGCGGAGATACAGCGGACGTCGAGGCCACGCACGGCCGTCGCGTAGTACATGACGAACCCATGGCCGAAGGCGCCGACGGCCGCCGGGCCGAGGCCGCCCGTGGGGTCGGCCCAGGGCGGCAGGGCGTGCAGCGCGGCCGGCTCGATCGTCCAGCTCCGGCGGTCCCGGCTGGAGAGCACGTCGACGGTGCCGGGGGAGTCCGGGTCCACGCCGAAGGCATAGGTCGTCCGGTTGTGGGTGATCAGGGACGGGGTCGAGAACTCGATCCCGGGGACGAGGACGGCCCGGGAATCCGGGCCGGGCCCGGCCCGGACCGGACCGGACCTGGCAAGGTACAACCCGCCTAGGACGATGATGATGACGACCACCGCGGGCTGGCGCCGAGTGAAGTCGATCAGACCCTGAGTGAGCCCGGCGCCCCGCTCTCCGGCCATCCCGCCACCATCCTCAGCGTAAGTATCTGAGTGAGCATCTAATGGCGGAGTGTATTCACGATCAGCTCGACTTCACCGGACGCGGGTCGGTGCCGGCTCGGTCGGTGCCGGTTCCACCTGGGCCGGCTCGGCGGACAGCTTGTGCAGCAGGGTGGCACTACGGGCGTTCACCCCGACCAGGCTCACCTGCGTGCCGCGTTCGCGGTACTTCGCGCACACGTCGTCGAGGGTGGTGACCGCCGCCGAGTCGAGAAGGTGGGCTTCCGAGAGGTCGATGACCACCCGTCCGGGATCGCGCGCGTAGTCGAAGGCGTTCACCAGATCACTGGTCGAGGCGAAGAACAGCGTGCCCTGGACGGAGTAGATCCTCTCCCGGCCCTCCGGGTCGAGCACGCTGGTCACCAGCGCCAGATTCGCGGCCCGGCGGGTGAACAGCAGCGCGGCCAGCACGACGCCCACCCCAACGCCGTAGGCGAGGTTGTGGGTGGGCACCACGACGGCGACGGTCGCCACCATGACCGCGGTCTCGCTGCGGGGCATCCGGCGCAGCGTCGAGGGCTGGATGCTGCGCCACTCGAAGGTCATGACCGACATCATGATCATCACCGCGACCAGCGCCGACATCGGGATGACCCGCACGAGGTCGCGCAGCGGGACGACCAGCATGAGCAGGAAGCCGCCGGCGGCGAAGGTCGACAGCCGGCCCCGCCCGCCCGAGCTGACGTTCACCATCGTCTGGCCGATCATGGCGCAGCCGCCCATCCCGCCGAAGAAGCCGTTGACGATGTTGGCGATCCCCAGGCCCCGGGATTCGTGGTTCGGGTCATGCGTGGTGTCGGTCAACCGATCCACGATCTGCGCGGTCAGCAGCGTCTCCACCAGGCCGACGGCGGTAAGCGCCACCGCGTACGGGGCGATGATCCGCAGTGTCTCCCAGGTCAGCGGCACGTCGGGCACGCCGGGGACGGGCAGTGAGCTCGGCAGCCGGCCCTCGTCGCCGACGGTGGGGACGGAGATGTCGAAACCGGCGGTGACGAGGGTGAGGACCGCCACCGCCACGAGCGGCGGCGGGACCGCTCTGGTCAGGCGGGGGACGGCCAGCAGGATGGCGAGGCCCGCGGCGACGAGGGCGTAGACCTGCCACGACTTGCCGATCACGTGCGGCATCTGCGCGGTGAAGATGAGGATGGCCAGCGCGTTGACGAAGCCGATCATCGCGGCCCGCGGGACGAACCGCATCAGCCGTGCCACCCCGAGCCGGCCGAGCACGAACATCAGCAGGCCCACCCCGATGGTCGTCGCCAGCAGGTAGTTCAGGCCGTGGTCGCGGACCAGGGGGGCGGCGACGAGGGCCATGGAGCCTGCCGCCGCCGAGATCATCGCCGGGCGCCCGCCGGTGAACGCGATGACCACCGAGATGGTGAACGACGCGAACAGACCGACCTTCGGATCGACCCCCGCCACCACGGAGAAGGAGATCGTCTCCGGGATCAGCGCGAGCGAGGTCACCAGGCCGGCGAGCAGTTCCACCCGGACGTAACGAATCCCCGGCCAGTGGCCGGGGAGGCGGCGGGAGTACCAGGGGCCGCCGGGGGCCGTCCGGCGAACGAAGCCCCCGGCGTCGGCGGCCTCTCGGGCGGTTGCACCAGGCATGGCGGCGGCCTCCCCTGCCCTGCGACGAGGGGGCTACCTTCCCCGAGTCCGGTTAGTCCCACTTGACTATACAAAGGCGGTTTCGTCGTGACAGCGGGTGGGTTCGCCGGTTAGGCCCGAGGCGCGCCGAGGCGTACCAGATCGCGCTGCATCTGGTCGATCTCCATCGACTGGGCGAGCACCATCGCCCTGGCCATCGCCCGTACCCGGTCCTCACCGGCGTGCATCGCCGCGTACTGGGCCATGGCCAGCCCCCCACGATGGTGGCGCACCATCAGGGTGAGGAAGAGGACGTCGAGGTCATGGCCCCGGATCGAGGCCAGCCGTTGCAGCTCGGCGGGGGTCGCCATGCCCGGCATGCGCGCGGTGTCCCGCGGGTCGCTGGACGCGTCCTCCGCCGCATCCTCGGCCAGGCCCGGCATGTCCATGCCGGGCCTGGCGGCGCCGTGACCGTCATGACCATCCTGCCCGCCCGAGGCCCCGTTGACGGTGCGGGAGTCCCGCATCCACCGCATCGGTATCCCGGAGGTGGACTGGGGCCGTCCCCATCCGGACAGCCACGAGGACATGATGCCGATCTCGCGTTGCTGGGTCAGCGCGATGTCCTGGGCCACGCTGCGGGTGTCCTGGTCACCGCCGTGACTGAACTCGATCATGGCCATCTGCACCGCCTGGGCGTGATGCTCGGACATGTCCCGGGCGAAGCCGACGTCGACCGACCCCTCAGCCGGTGGCCGGCTGGCGAGGTTGCCCAGCGCCGCGCCGGCCGCCAGCAGGCCGGCTACCACGGCGAGCATCACCGGCGCCCACCACAGCCGGCTTCGGGCCCAGCGGCGTCGCGGCCGCGCGTCACTCCCGCGCGCCGCATCGCCGTCGCTGGCCGGCGGGTCGTCGCCGGCTGGCCGGTCGTCGTTCGCCGTCGTCATGATCACCTCGGTTGGGCGGGTGAGTTGCCCGGGCAGGTGGTCAAACGTGCAGGTGGGAGTTGAAGACGAACGTCCGCTTGCCCACCTGGACGCGGGTGCCGGGGATCAGGGGAGCCGGCTGGTGCGGGCTCAGCGGCGTCCACACGGTCGCCTCCGGCGGGGCGATGTAAGTGCCGTTCGCCGAACCTTGATCGGTGATGACCGCGTCCCAGCCGTTGAGGGTGATGATGGCGTGTACCCGGGAGACCGCGCTCTCGCCGTCCTCGACCGGCAGCGCCCGTGCCTTCCCGGCCCGGACCGCATCGTCGCGGTCCGGCTGGCGGCCGATCACCAGGTCCATGTCGACGTTCATGGTCTGGCCGTCGTCGAAGACGAGGACGCCGACGGGCGGCCGGGGGCCCCAGACCGTGCGGGTGTTCTGCTGGGCGAGCGACAGGCCGCACTCGGAGCAGTACGGCGCCTGCCGGTGGTTGAAGTGGCCGTTGGCGCACAGCACGCCCTCGACCTGAGGCTCGCCGCTGCTCGGCAGCATCGTCGGTGCCTCGTCGTCCTCGATGAGGTCGGAGACGGTGAAGCTCTGGCCCGGGAGCTGGGTCAGGGCGTCGTGCTCGTCGTCGGTGAGGTCGTCGCCCAGATCGTCGGAGAGGCCCTCGCGGTGGCCGACGGGCCCGGCGTGGCCGGCGTGGCCGTGCCTGCCACCCAGATCGCTCCCGGCACGCGGGATCGAGTCACGCTGGGCCAGCTCGGTGGGCGGATCCTCGTCGAGCTCGTCAAGGTCGGCCGCCTGCGTCGGTTCGGCGGCGGCGCGGCGCCGGTGGGCCTCCTCCTCCTTGCTGAGCAGGGGGGCGAGCGCCGGCGGGGTGGTCGACATCGGATCGGGGGCGCGAGTTCCCGGCGTGGGGATGGGCGCGGCGCCGGTCATCGGCTCCCGGACCGGATCGAACCCGGCAAGCAGCTGCTCGGCGGAGGCCTTCGGCGCGGGCAGCGACGGCGTGTCGCTGAGCAGCAGACTCACCCCGATCCCGGGCACGGCCCCGATGCGCAGGTCGAGCGGGAAACCGAGATCGCCGAGCCCGCCGGGGAAACCCGTCGGCCCGACCATGCCGGTGGGGCCGACGTCGATCCGGCTGATCTCGGTGGGCAGCAGCCGGTCGACCCACGTGGCCGAGTCGACGCCGGAGAGCGTCACCCCGGAGCTGCCCGTCGCGACGACGTCCATCGCCCCGTGGACCAGCGCGGCGACCCGGTCATTGACCGTGGTCAGCAGGCTGAAGTCGGGCACCCGATCCGGATCGGCGTCGGCCAGCAGCCCTGCGACCCGGCGCACCAGCCGGCGACCCATGGTCGACGCGGTGGCGCCCACCTCGGCGGCGACCTCGGCGCACAGCGCCAGCAGCCTGGTGGTCGTCTCGGCCGTCTCCGACCGGCTGGCACGGGCGACGATGAGTGCGCCGGGCAGCCGGACGACCACTCCCGCCCGATCTCCGCGCCCGGATTCCACGACCACCCGGAAACGGTCCAGTCCCGCCATGACCTCGCCCCTCGTATCCCGCACCTCGAAGGATCCCGACCTTGAAGGATCCCGCACTCCGAACATCGGTGCCGATCTTCAGGCTATCGGCTCCGGTGCGTATCCTCGCCGCCTATCCTGCCGTGCCGCGCCGGCACCGGAAACCGCCCGTCACCGCACACCCGTGGTCACCGCACACCCGTCCTCGGGTCGGTCACCCCAGCGCGCGGTCGAGATGGATCGCGGCACTGATCAGGGCGAGGTGGGTGAACGCCTGCGCGAAGTTGCCGAGCGCCTCCCCGGAGGAACCGATCTCCTCGGCGTAGAGCCCCACGTGGTTGGCGTAGGTGAGCATCTTCTCGAAGACCATCCGGGCCTCGGCGACCCGACCGGCCCGGGTCAGTGCCTCCACGTACCAGAACGAGCACAGGTTGAAGGTGCCCTCGTCACCCGTGAGGCCGTCGCTGCCGTCCGCGGCGTACCGGCGCACCAGACTGTCGCTGACCAGGTCCCCGCTGAACCGTTCCAGGGTCGACAGGAACCGGGGGTCGGTGGGGCCGGAGAACTTCACCAGCGGCATGCACAGCAGGGATGCGTCCATCCGTGGTGAGCCGGGGAACTCCATGTAGGCGCCGCGGGTGGGGTTCCACGCCTCGTTCTGGACGAACCGGTAGGCCTGCCCGGCGTAGTCCTTCCATTCGTTCGTCGGCCCGGGCAGGCCACGCTGGCGCGAGATCCGGCAGGCCCGTTCGAAGGCGACCCAGGTCATCACGGCTGAGTAGGTGAAGCGCTGGCGCCCACCCCGGGTCTCCCAGATGCCCTCGTCCGGTTCGTCCCAGTGCTTGGCCAGCCAGTCGAGCTGGCGGCCCAGCGCCTCCCAGAGCTGGAAGGAGATCGGGACCTGCTTGTTGTACAGGTACACCGAGTCCATCAGCTCGCCGTAGATGTCGAGCTGGAGCTGTGTGGCGGCGGCGTTGCCGACGCGCACCGGCTTCGAGCCGCGATAGCCGGACAGCTGGTCGAGGACCAGCTCGTCCAGGTCGGCGTTGCCGTCCACGCTGTAGAGCACGTAGAGCCCGGAGTCCTTGGGTGCCTCGTGACATCGCTGTTCGAGCCAGTCCATGAACGCCGCGGTCTCGTCGGTGAAGCCGAGCGCCATCAGCGCGTACACCGTGAAGGCCGCGTCGCGGATCCAGGTGTAGCGGTAGTCCCAGTTGCGCACGCCGCCGAGCTCCTTGGGTAGCGAGGTGGTCGGCGCGGCCACCAGCGCCCCGGTGGGCCGGTAGACGAGCAGTTTGAGGACGAGAGCGCTGCGTAGCACCATCTCCCGCCACCGGCCGTGATAGCGCCCGCGCCGGATCCAGGCCTGCCAGTAGTTCAGCGTCCGGGTGAACAACGTCTCCGCCTCACCGATGATCAATGGGCGGATGGTCGAGTTCCACTCGAGCACGATGTCGGCACACTCGCCCATCGCCAGCTCGAACTCGGCGACCACGGCCGTGGCCTCGACGCGCAGCGGCAGGGCCGTGCGCAGCACAAGGGTGCCGGCGGTCGACTCGAACACCGCGCCCGAACCGGGTACCAGGGTGACGGTGTGCGGGGCTCGGCCGTAGTCGAACCGGGGGTCGCAGCGCAGCCGGAACGTGGCGGTTCCACGCACCGCTCGCGCCTGGCGGACCACGACGTGCGGCGTCTCGGTGACGTCGCTGTCCACCGGGACCATGAAATCGATGACCTCACCGACCGCGCGGGGGGCGAGGAAACGGGTCATCAGGATGTTCGAGTCGGGTAGGTAGAGCTGCCTGGCCCGGGAGTCCGGACAGTGGATGCGGAACGATCCGCCACGGTCGGCGTCCAGCAGACTCGCGAAAACCGACGGCGCGTCGAAGCGATGCGGGCAGTACCAGTCGATCGTGCCGTCCGTGGCGACCAGGGCCACGGTACGCAGGTCGCCGATGACCGCGTGCTCTTCGATGGGCGGATAGTCGGTGTCGGGCATTCGTGGGCTCCGCGAAACGTGACCGGCCGAGGTCGGCCGTGGGGGTTGCGGGACAGGGGGGAGGATGGACCACGTTGTCGCGGCCCGCCGGGAGCCGCCCGCGTCCTCCGACCGCCGCCGGTCGCCACGCGATTCGGTGGCAACCAGGCGAAGGTAACCCGTTGCGGAGTCCACGGGACCATGACCGGGCGTAAGCCACAGTGGCCGCGGCGAGCCGGTGAACGTGCGATGCCGGCGGTGGTTCGCGGCCACATCGGTGGCTACCAGGATCGTTGGGACCGGTTCACCGGTGGGGAACGGTAGTTTCCGGCGCGGGTGTGCGGGTGTTGCCGGATGCGCCCTGGTGGGGTCTCGGCGCTCGGGCCCCCACGGCGGCCACCTACGATCACGCTATGGCCGCCCACCCATCGACCGCCGAGGACGGTCGTGCCGCGTTGGTGATGTTCGCCCGGGGTGACCGGGTCTTCCCCGTCGACGACCTCGGTGGCGGGGTCTGGTCGCGGCGCGGCACGGTACTCGCCGTCCACCCGGCCGGCCGTCGCGAACCGGCCGGGAACGCCGACCCCGTGCGGGTCGAGTCGGCCCGCGGTGTGCCCCCCATCACGGCCCGAGCGACCGTGCTGTGGGACGACGGCACCGCGGAGGTGATGGCGGAGGACCAGCTGTGTCTTGTCTACGACCAGGAGGCACCTGTCGGTATCCGGGTCGTCACGCTGCCGATGGTCGAGCCGGTGGACGTGGTGCAGCACGGTGGCCACGTCGTGCTGGTCCTGCGCGACGGTCTACTGACACCCGCCGACGTGGAGATCCTGCGCGACAAGCTGCGCTCGGTGCGTGCGGCGCTGGCCTCCACACGGCCGGATCCGTCGTCCGTCGCCGAGCTGCGCCGCCGGGATCTCGACCTGCTGCGGGCCCTGATCGCCCAGTTGACCGGGGGATAGCCCGGCACCGCGGGGGTACAGCCCGGCTCGGTGCCGGACGGCTCAGGACGTCGAGTAGGGGCCGGGGCGCACCCCGGGGCCGTAGGCGTTGCCGTTCATGCCGGCCCGCGGCTGCTCGGTCATCGCCTGGCTGACCTTCGACGCGATCGCCTCCGTGAGCCGGATCGCCTGGGTCAGCGACAGGTTCAGCACGATCTCGCTGTCATCGGTCATCGCGAAGCGTACCGACACATCCGCCATGGTGGTTCCTCCCAGTCTCGGCTCGCCCGACACCCGTCTCCGGTGGTTGGAGGTCGGAGGGAGGCCCGTTTGGGCGCTCACTGCCGCACGGCCTCGGGGCATGGTGACCGCCCCACCCTCTCGGATCGACTTCTCGAGCTGTACGCGACCCCCCCCGTTCAAGGACCAGGGCGGTGCTGCTAGTGGCGTCCTTGTTCGGCTCTTCGTGACCGTCCAACTTCGATAACCCCTGTCGCTGCGGCTGTCGCCGTTCCGGCTTGCCGATTCGTAATGGTTGCATCGCCTACGGTGGTGATGCTACGAATGGGGCGCGAAGTCGTGAGTCGGATCACGTTGAGGCGACGCCGCGGGCCTCGTCGGGGTTCACGGGTCGGCACCGTGGGCCTGGTGTGGTGTCCTGTCAGATCCAGCCCGGGAACCACATCCGGGCGCGCCACGAGGAGTAGGGGATCACCTCGGCGGCCAGGATCGGGTAGAAGTACGCGAAGAGCAGCACGACGATGATCGTGTAGATTCCGACCGACAGCGCCCCGACCAGGCGGCGGGTCTCCGACGCCTCGCGCGGGCCGAGGACGAGCCCGGCCAGCGCCGTGATGGCGAGGACCAGGAACGGCAGCGACGGCAGCGCGTAGAAGAAGAACATCGTGCGGTTCGGGAGCAGCAGCCACGGCACGAAGGCCGAGCCGAACCCGACCAGCACCAGGGCCGCCCGCCAGTCCCGCCGGGAGACCCACCAGGCGAGCATCGCGACCAGCGCCGCCGTGCCGACCCACCAGATCGCCGGGTTGCCCAGAGCGAGGACCTCCCGGGAGCAGCCGGCCGGATCGTGGCAGCCCGAGGTCCCGTACGCCGGCGAGGAGTAGTAGTACGCGACCGGCCGCGCCATCACCAGCCAGCTCATCGGATGCGACGCGAAGGCATGCCTCTCGTGGAGTCCCTCGTGGAACTTCAGCACCGCCATTTGGTACTTCCACCAGCCGTGCCACGCGGCGCCGAAGCCGTTGCCGTAGTAGTGGCGGTAGTAGCCGCCGTCGGTGGCGAACCAGCCGGTCCAGGTGGCGAGGAAGGTCACGATGGGGACGAGTAGGAACCCGGCGAACCAGGCCGGGCTGTCCCGGCGCAGTGCTCCCAACACGGGTCGGCGGGCTCCGCCGGTGCGCCGCGCTCCGATGTCCCACGCGAGGGCGAGCGCCGCGAAGCCGATGATCGTGTAGAGGGCGCTCCACTTCACCCCCATGGACAGTCCCAGGGCCACCCCGCAGGCCAGCCGCCAGGGGCGGAACCCCAGCCGCGGCCCGTACGTGTCGAGGAGGCGGTCGGCCCGGGTGGGCGGAGCCGCCGCGGTCGGGCCGCTGTCCGGGCCGGCGGCATTGTCCCCCAGAGGTGCTGATCCGGGACCGGAACCAGCCGGTTCCAGGCGGTCGGCGAGCCGGCGGCGGCCGTCGTCCCGGTCGAGCAGCAGACAGGCCAGCGCCACGACGACGCCAGTCATCAGGAAGATGTCGAGGATCCCGATGCGGCTCTGCACGAACTCCAGCCCGTCGAGGGCGAGGAGCAGACCGGCGAAGCAGCCCAGGAGCGTGGAGCGGAACATCCGTCGGGCGGCGCGGGCGAGGACCAAGACAGCGAGCGTCCCGAACAGCGCGGACGAGAACCGCCAGCCGAGCTCCGGACTGCCGTGCGAGACCCCGGCACAGTCGGTATAGCCGAACAGACCCTCGGAGGCGGCCATCAGCCACTTGCCGAACGGCGGATGGACGACGTAGGCCGGACCGGAACAGGTCGTCGAGTTGATCTCATACCCGGCCGTCAGCAGGCCCCAGGCGCCCTTGGTGTAGTAGACCTCGTCGAAGTAGATCCCGCGGGGCTCTGTGAGGTGCCAGAAACGCAGCAGCCCGGCGACGATCGCGATGGACAGGGTCGCCAGCCACCCTACGAGCGGCGACCGCGGCATCGGTGGGCACAGCCGCTCACGCACCGAGAGCGGCCGACCGCCGGCCGGGCCGGAGGAACCCGGGCCGGCCACCCGCGCCGCGTCCCCGCGACCGGTCGCCGTCCAGGGCAGGTGGGCCGTCGTCGCCGTCACACCGATCAGGGTAGGTCCTGGCTCCTGACAGACTGGTCGGGTGTCCGGGACCCTGGTGCTGTGCGGTGCCCCCATCGGCGACGTCCGGGACGCCAGCCCTCGGCTCGGCGAGATCCTTGCCACCGCGGATGTGATCGTCGCCGAGGACACCCGCCGGGTCCTACGGCTGGCGCACGCGCTCGACGTGACGGTGTCCGGGCGGATCGTGTCGTGCTACGACGCGGTGGAAGGCACCCGGGCCGCCCAGCTCACCGACTACCTGCGCCAGGGTGCCACCGTCGCGCTCGTCACCGACGCCGGGATGCCCGCCGTCTCCGACCCCGGGTTCCGGGTCGTGGCCGCAGCCGCCGCCGCGGGGATGGCCGTGACCGTCGTTCCCGGTCCGTCCGCCGTCACCGCGGCCCTGGCCGTCAGCGGGCTGCCGACGGACCGCTGGACCTTCGAGGGCTTCCTGCCGCGCAAGGGCGGCGACCGGCGTGGACGCCTTCGCGACCTGGCCGGCGAGCCGCGGACGATGGTGTTCCTGGAGTCCCCACACCGGCTCGTGGCCGGCCTGCGCGACCTCGTCACGGCCTTCGGCGCCGACCGTCCGGCGGTGCTCTGCCGCGAGCTGACGAAGACCTTCGAGGAGATCGTCCGCGGCGACCTCGCCGATCTGCTCGGCTGGGCCACCGACGGCCGGGTTATCCGGGGGGAGTTCACGCTGGTGGTCGCCGGCGGTACCCGGGGCCGGGCCGGGCCAAGCGTGGCTGGGCCGATCATTGACGGCAGGATCCTGGTCGCCGAGGTAGCCCGACGAACCTCGGCGGGGATGTCCCCGAAGGACGCGCGCAAGGCCGTGGCCGCCGAGTACGGCGTCTCCCGCAACGAGGTCTATGCCGCGGAGCTCGCCGCCCGGGCCGGGGACCGGGCCGACGGGCGCTGAGCACGGTCGGCGGTCAGCAGTGGCGTTGGAGAACGAGGGCCTTGCCCAGGGCCGCCCACTCGTAGGCGATCACGTACGGCCAGGCCCGGCGCGGGGGCGGGACCCCCTGCATCCGCGTCTCGCCGTCATAGCAACGGTCGAGGCGCAGCCGGGCGCGCGTGCTCTGTGAGGTCGAGGCGACGACCATGAGCGAATGCCACCCGCGGCGTGCCGCCGCCGCGGAGGTCCACCGCGACTCGCCCTGGGTCGTCCGCGGATCGGGCGAGAAACAGATCACCTCGACCCCGGCAATGGGCCCGGGGCACGGGTCCTTCTCCGTCGGCGCCGAGACCGCGAGCACGGGTGCGTAGCCGGCCCGCGTGAGTGCGACGGCGCGTTCGAGCCGTCCCGGACTCCCGGCGAACATGACGATCGCGTCCACCGGGGCGGGAGCATCCTGGTGCGGAAAGACGAACAGCCGGGCCGTCGCCACCGCGAAGGCCACCGTCAGGCCACAGAGGATGCCCGCTGCGGCCCGGCGGCGCCACGGCCCCGCGGGAGCACGACCGAGCGGACCCGCTGCCATGTTTCCCCCTCCGCGGGCCGCCAAGTGCCGCCGTGAGTTTCTCAGTACCACGGCGGCACCCGAACCAACCACCGTTCACCCGCTCCGGGTGGTCCACCCCCCCCGGATGGGCCACCGCTCCGGACGGTTCACCCGTCCCGGATGGCCCGTCGGCGGCGGAGGCCCACTCACGTGGTGGGGAGTGTGCGCGAGGCCGGAGGCGTCCGAGGCTGCGCGGTCCGAGGCTGCGTGGTCGGGGGCGTCGTCCCCGATCCGGCCGTCGGCGTGGGAGGGCTGATCGAAAACGTGCCCGTCCCCGGCAAAGTCCGCGACGCCGTCCCCGGGCGGCTGGTGAACAGCCGGGGATGGGCGAATGGTGCCCGCGCCGACTCACGGGGCCAGACCGTCCGGGAGGCACCGGCCTGCCACTGCACGATCGGGATCTGGTGGCCGACCTGGAGCCCCGTCGCCTCGTCCAGCCGGAAGCGACCGAGCAACGTGGTCGTGTCGATGCCCCGGGCGGCGGCGAGCACGGAGGTGTCCTGCACGCCTCCGCAGTAGCGAATGGCCCGTCCCAGGATCAGCCCGGTGACGTAGGCCCAGGCCGCCGTTTCGGTCGGCGCGACGCCGTGCAGGGCGGTGAAGTCGGCGGTGAACTCCCGCGCGGTCGGACCGGTCGCGGTCGGCTGGGTGCTCTCGGGCATCCAGCTGCCCGGCGCCAGCAGCTGCTCGCGCAGGTCGCCCAGGCTCGCGGTGGCCTGCGCACTGACGGCCGTGGAGAAGGCGGCCGCCCGCCACGGCCGGCGCAGCAGGATGTTCGCCGCCGCCAGCTCGTCGTCCGGGCCGGCGTGGACGATGAGGATGTCGCCCGGGGGCAGCCGGGTCGCGGTGAGGGCGGCCTTGCCCGGGGGGAAGACGTGCGAAGCCACCTCGAACGACTGCGCTACCGCGGCGGCCTTCGTTACCGATGTGATCTCGACGGCGGTGTCCCCGGAGGCGAGCAGGACGACCTTGCGGGCCCGTCGATCGGCCGCCCGCACGGCGGCGAGGACCCCGCGCGGCCAGGTCGAGGTGGCCGCGGCGATGTTCACGACGTTCGGGAAGGCCTGCCGGACGAAGCGCGTGGACGGGGCGCCGGTGTTGAAGACCACCCGGTCCGTCGCAGCACAGGCCGCGAGTGCCGCCCGGTGGCCGTAGGGTCCGAGCAGGGCGTCGGGTCCCGCGGCCACCGCGGCGCGCATGGCGGCGGCCGGATCGGGATACGCGTCGTAGGCGGTGAGACTCACCTCGTCCCAGGGCGGTGGGAGGCGTTCGTCACGCGCCCACAGGGTGACCCCTCGTAGCCCGGCGAGGCCCTGGGCGGCGTCGGGACCGGTCAGCGGGGTGACCAGGGCAACGGTCAACGGTGTCGTCATCGCGTGGGGTCCTTGCGCTTGCTCACCCGATTAGCGTCCCATGCCGGGTTGTCTGGCACACTCGGCGGCGGTCGTAGACTTCAGACTTCAGGAAACGAAGGGCGGGCACGGGAGGGCGGGCGAGGTGGCGCGAAACTCTGGCCGGTCGGGTGATCCGCCGCCACCGCCGGACCCTCTTCCCGTGGCCGTGGTCGACAGCCACTGTCATCTCGACCTGATGGGCACCGAAGTTCCGGCGGCGATCGCGGCGGCCCGGGCAGTCGGTGTCACGCGGGCCGTCACCGTCGGCATCGACCTGCCCACCAGCAGATGGCAGGCCGAGGTCGCCGCGGCGCATCCGGAGATCTACGCCGCCGTCGCGATCCATCCTAACGAGGCGGCCCACGGGGTCACCGAGGAGACGTTCGCCGCCATCGCCGAGCTGGCCCGCGCCGATCGCGTGCGCGCGATCGGCGAGACGGGCCTGGACTACTTCCGCACCCCACCCGAGGCGCATGCCGCGCAGCAGGAGAGCTTCCGGCGCCACATCGTGATCGCCAAGGAGATCGGCCGGGCACTGATGATCCACGACCGGGACGCCCACGACGACACGCTGCGCATCCTCGGCGAGGAGGGCGCCCCGGAGAAGGTCGTCTTCCACGCCTTCTCCGGGGACACGGCGATGGCGAAGATCTGCGCGGACGCCGGGTACGTGATGTCGTTCGCCGGTAACGTCACCTTCTCCAATGCCGCCAATCTGCGGGAGGCGGCGGCCGTCGCCCCGGCGGATCTCATCCTGGTGGAGACCGACGCGCCGTTCCTCACCCCGACCCCTTGGCGGGGCCGGCCCGGCGGCCCGTACCTCATTCCGCTGACGCTGCGGGTGCTGGCCGAGACCCGCGGCGTCGGCGTCGCCGAGCTCGGCACGCACATCGCCGCAAACGCGGAGCGGGTGTTCGGGCCCTGGTAGACACCGACGCGCTGTTCTCGCCGGCTGAGCTTCGGGCCCTCGCGCACGAGCTGGACCTGCGGCCGACGAAACGGCGCGGGCAGAACTTCCTCGTCGACGCGAACACCGTCCGCCGGCTGGTGCGGCTCGCCGGCGTCGGCCCGGACGACACGGTGCTGGAGATCGGGCCAGGACTCGGGTCGATGACCCTGGGGCTCGTCGAGGCGGCGAAGGCCGTCGTCGCTGTCGAGGTGGATCGCCCCCTCGCCGCGGTCCTGCCGGTGACCGTGGCCGCCCGGCTGCCGGCCGACGTCGCCGAGCGGTTGCGCGTGGTGGCCGCCGACGGTCTGCGGGCCACCTCGGCCGACCTGCCCGCCGACGTGGCTGCGCCCGGGGTGCTCGCCGCGAACCTGCCCTACAACATCGCGGTGCCGCTGCTGCTCGGGCTGCTGGAACGGCTGCCCTCGCTGCGCCGCGGGCTGGTGATGGTCCAGGCGGAGGTCGCCGACCGGCTCACCGCGCCGCCGGGCAGCCGGGTGTACGGGGCGCCTAGCGTCAAGCTGGCCTGGTACGCGCACGCCCGGCCGGCCGGCGCGGTGCCCAGACCGGTCTTCTGGCCGCAGCCGAATGTCGATTCAGGGCTGGTGGCCTTCACCCGCAGGCCCCTGCCCGGTCCGGCGCGGCTGCGGGCGGACGTTTTCGCCGCGATCGATGCCGCGTTCGCGCAGCGCCGCAAGACCCTGCGTACGGCCCTGGCGCCCTGGGCCGGATCGCCCGCCGCCGCCGGGGAACTGGCGCGTGCCGCCGAGGTCGATCCCGGTGCCCGGGGCGAGACCCTCGATGTCGCGGCCTTCTGCCGGCTGGCCGCCGCCCGCGCCGCCCGTTCCGACTGACCCGCCCGTTCCGACTGACCCGTCCGGTGGAACGGGCGGGGG
>NZ_CDWRCK010000014.1:29989-31188 GCF_977927595.1 Frankia sp. CcWB3 | reverse complement strand
GTCCCCATGGCAGTGCACCTGACTCGGATCTACACCCGCACCGGGGATGACGGTACGACGGCGCTGGGCGACATGTCGCGGGTGGCGAAGACCGATCCGCGGCTGGCTGCCTATGCCGACGTAGATGAGGCGAACGCCGCGATCGGCGTGGCACTTGCCCTCGGCGGGCTTCCCGACGAGCTGCGGGCGGTGCTCGGCCAGATCCAGAACGACCTCTTCGACGTCGGCGCGGATCTGTGCACCCCGGTCGACCCGGCGCCGGCCTACCCACCCCTGCGGATCACCGAGGCCTACGTGGAACGGCTCGAGGAGGCGTGCGACCGTTTCAACGCCGGCCTGCCGAAGCTGGCCTCCTTCATTCTTCCGGGAGGGACTCCCGGGGCTGCGCTGCTGCATGTCGCCCGCACGGTCGTCCGCCGGGCGGAACGGTCCATCTGGGCCCTCCTCGAGGCCGAGCCGGACCGCACCGGCCCGCTGCCGGCCCGCTATCTCAACCGACTGTCGGATCTGCTGTTCATCCTCGCCCGGGTGGCGAACCCTGAGGGGGACGTGCTCTGGCGCCCCGGGGCGCACGCCTGAGACCCGCTCGATACCCGAGGGTCGACAAGTCAGTCAACCGAATTGTAGACTGACGATCATGAGTACCACGGTGCGCGTGAGTGACAGGACGCGGCAACGGGTCGCGGCCATGGCCGCGACCACCGGCCAGCAGATGCAGACGATCATCGACGAGGCCGTCGAGGCCTACGAGCGCGAGCTGTTCTGGCGCGGCTTCGAGGAGGGGTACGACCGCCTCGCGGCCGACCCGCTCGCCTGGGACGAGCTCGGTGCCGAGCGATCCGCCGAGGCGGGGGCGCTGCGGGACGGCCTGGAGTGATCTCACCTCGCCGCGGCGAGGTATGGCTGGTCGACTTCGGTGAGCCGATCGGCCACGAGCAGGGGTTGTGTCGTCCGGCGGTGGTCGTGTCCGCCGACCGGCTCAACCGCAGCCGGTCGGACTGTCCATCGTCGTACCCGTCACCAGAACCCGCCGCGGGCTGCCCTCCCACGTCGAGCTCGCGCCCGGCGGCACCGGTCTGCGCGAGACAAGCTACGCAAAGGTCGAGGACGTGAAATCGGTGTCCCAGCATCGCTTCGGTCGCCGGCCCGGCGTCGTGGGTCCCGATCATCTGCTGCGGATGACCGAGGCCCTGCAGTTT
>NZ_CDWRCK010000014.1:15445-29913 GCF_977927595.1 Frankia sp. CcWB3 | reverse complement strand
CCTGTTAGGTAGGTAGAGCCTGTCGCGGACCTGTGACGTGACGCGAAAGGCGCGTCCCCCGATGCGGGGAACTCGCCCTTGGCCGCAGGAAACTCAGGTCAGCTTCGCGGTCTCGGCAAGGATGCTGACACCCTGGTGTGTCACCGAGATGAAGCCGCCGTCCACCGAGGCTGAGATCTCCCGGCCACCGGTCTTGACCCGGACCGTCCCGCCCGGCGCCAGCAGACCCAGCAGCGGCACATGGCCGGGCAGCACGCCGAGATCACCGTCGGTGGTCCGGGCGACGACCATGTCGGCGTCGCCGGACCACACCTCCTGCTCGGGCGAGACAATCGCCACCCGGATCGGCATTACAGGTTCTCCGCGTTCTTCTCCGCGTCCTCGATGCCACCGCACATGAAGAACGCCTGCTCCGGCAGGTGGTCGAAGTCGCCCTGGGTGAGCCGCTTGAACGAGTCGATCGTCTCGTCGAGCGGGACGAACTTGCCGGGGATGCCGGTGAACTGCTCGGCCACGAAGAACGGCTGCGACAGGAACCGCTGGATCCGCCGCGCCCGGTTGACGAGGATCTTGTCCTCTTCGGAGAGCTCATCGATACCGAGGATGGCGATGATGTCCTGCAGGTCCTTGTATCGCTGCAGAATCCGCTGCACCTCACGGGCCGTGTCGTAGTGCTCCTGCCCGAGATAGCGCGCGTCCAGGATCCGGGAGTTGGAGTCGAGCGGGCTCACCGCCGGGTAGATACCCAGGTCGGAGATGGCCCGGTCGAGCACGGTGGTGGCGTCGAGGTGGGTGAACGTCGTCGCCGGCGCCGGGTCGGTCAGGTCGTCCGCGGGCACGTAGATGGCCTGCAGCGAAGTGATCGAGTGGCCCCGGGTGGAGGTGATGCGCTCCTGGAGCACACCCATCTCGTCGGCCAGCGTCGGCTGGTAACCGACGGCGCTGGGCATCCGGCCGAGCAGCGTGGAGACCTCGGATCCGGCCTGGGTGAACCGGAAGATGTTGTCGATGAACAGCAGCACGTCCTGCTTCTGGACGTCCCGGAAGTACTCGGCCATCGTGAGCGCGCCGAGCGCGACCCGCAGCCGGGTACCCGGCGGCTCGTCCATCTGGCCGAACACCAGCGCGGTGTCCTCGATGACGCCGGCCTCGGTCATCTCCAGGAACAGGTCGTTGCCCTCACGGGTGCGCTCGCCGACCCCAGCGAACACCGAGACGCCACCGAACTCCTTGGCGACCCGACGGATCATCTCCTGGATGATGACGGTCTTGCCGACGCCGGCACCGCCGAACAGGCCGATCTTCCCACCGCGCACGTACGGCGCGAGCAGGTCGATGACCTTGATGCCGGTGGTGAACATCTCGGTCTTCGACTCGAGCTGGTCGAACGCCGGCGCCAGCCGGTGGATCGGCCAGCTCGTCTCGGCCTCGATCTGCTTCACGTCGAGCGGCGTGCCGAGCACGTTGAACACGTGGCCCTTGGTGGCGTCGCCGACCGGGACCGAGATCGGCGCGCCGGTGTCGCGGACGGGCGCGCCCCGGACGAGACCGTCGGTCTGCTGCATGGAGATGGCCCGCACGGTGTTGTCACCGATGTGCTGGGCGACCTCGAGCGTCAGCGTCAGCGTCTCGTCGCCGATGGTCCGGTCGACCTGGAGTGCCTGATAGATCTCGGGAAGCTCGTCGGGAGCGAACTCCACGTCGACGACCGGTCCGATGACTCGGGCGACCCGGCCGATCCCCGGGGTCCGGCCCTCCGCCGTGGCTGGCGAGCTGGTGGTGACGGTCATGGCGTCCTCAGTTTCCCATCAATGCCCGTCGCCGCAGCCTCGGGCTCGCGTTCGCTGGCACCTGGGGCGGAGCGGTTCGCGTCGTGCGCGCTCCGCCTTCGGCGTCGTCCTTCTGCGTTCTGTTGTCGATGTCCGCATCGGTTCCGCTCGGTGTCACCCATTGTGGTCACCCATTGTGTCCGGCGGCGTGAAGACGGGAATGGCGATGACATCGCTCGACATCGCTCCCGCTCCTCGCGCCGCCCGCCCACGTCAGGCTCCCGAGGCCAGGGCGTTGGCGCCACCGACGATCTCGGAGATCTCCTGGGTGATGGCGTCCTGCCGGGCCCGGTTGGCCTGCCGGGTGTATCTCTTGATGAGGTCCTCGGCGTTATCCGTGGCTGACTTCATGGCCCGCTGCCGCGCCGCCGACTCCGACGCCGCCGACTCGAGCAGCGCCGCGTAGAGCCGGCTTTCCACGTAGCGGGGCAGCAACGCGTCAAGCACCCCCTCGGCGGAGGGCTCGAACTCGTACTGGGGCAGCGGGCCGCCGCGCGGCGGTTCGTCGGTCTCGGTGAGCACCATCGGCAGCAGCCGGCGGGCGACCGGCGTCTGGGTGATGGCGCTGACGTACTCCGTGTGGACGACGTGGATCTCGTCCACTCCGCCGTTCTCGCTCGTGTCGATGAAGGCCGCGATGAGCGCGTCCGCGACCGACTTGGCGTCCGCGTACGACGGCTGCTCGGAGAAGCCGGTGTACTCGCCGCTCATCGCACGACCTCGGAAGCGGTAGTAGCCCGTCCCCTTGCGGCCGACGACGTGCAGGTCGGTCTCCTTGCCCTCCGAACGCAGCAGCTCGACGAGTTCGCCGGTGCGCCGCAGCGCGTTCGAGCTGTACCCGCCGGCCAGCCCCCGGTCGCTGGTGATCACCACGACCGCGGCCCGGGTCGCCCCGGGCCGCTCGGTGGTGAGCGGGTGGTCGATCGTGGTCTGCGCCGCGACCGCCTCGATCACCCTGGTGATCTCCTCGGCGTAGGGGCAGGCGGCGGCGACCCGCGCCCGCGCCTTGGCGATGCGGGAAGCCGCGATCAGCTCCATCGCTCGGGTGATCTTCTTCGTCGACTGCACCGACCGGATGCGCCGCCGGTACTCACGAAGCTGGCCCGCCATGGGTCAGCCCTCGTCGTCTTTGTGCACCGCGGGTCGGTGCACCGGGATCGACTCCTGCCGCACCAGCCCCGGGTCGAGCGGGCTCGGCACCGGCTCGTTGACCAGCGGCTGGCCGTCGGACAACGTGAACTGGTTCTTGAACTCCGCGATGGCCGGCTCCAGCACGGCGATCGTGTCGTCGCTGAGCTTGCCGGTGGTCACGATCGCGTCGTACACCTGCGGGTAGGACCGGCCGACGAAGTCGAGGAACTCCGACTCGAAGCGACGGATGTCCGCCACCGGCACGTCGTCGAGCTTGCCAGTGGTCCCGGCCCAGATCGACACGACCTGGCGCTCGACCGGGAAGGGCTGGCCCTGCGGCTGCTTGAGCAGCTCGACCAGGCGGGCGCCGCGGGCGAGCTGGTCCCGCGAAGCCTTGTCCAGGTCGGAGCCGAAGGCCGAGAACGCCTCGAGCTCGCGGTACTGGGCGAGGTCCAGCCGCAAGCGGCCGGCGACCGACTTCATCGCCTTGACCTGCGCGCTGCCGCCGACCCGGGATACCGAGGTGCCGACGTTGATGGCCGGGCGGACACCCTGGTTGAACAGGTCGGACTCCAGGAAGATCTGCCCGTCGGTGATCGAGATGACGTTCGTCGGGATGTAGGCCGAGATGTCGTTGGCTTTCGTCTCGATGATCGGCAGTCCGGTCAGCGACCCGCCACCGAGCTCGTCAGAGAGCTTGGCACAGCGCTCCAGCAGCCGGGAGTGCAGGTAGAACACGTCACCCGGGTAGGCCTCCCGGCCCGGCGGGCGGCGCAGCAGCAGCGAGATCGCCCGGTATGCCTCCGCCTGCTTGGACAGGTCGTCGAAGACGATGAGCGCGTGCTGGCCGTTGTACATCCAGTGCTGGGCGATCGCCGAGCCGGTATAGGGCGCGATGTACTTGAAGCCCGCCGGCTCGTCGGCCGGCGCCGCCACAATCGTGGTGTAGGCCAGCGCGCCGGCCTCCTCGAGGGTGTTCACCACCTCGCGGATCGTCGACTTCTTTTGGCCGACGGCCACGTAGACGCACTTGACCTGCTTCGACGGGTCGCCAGAGGCCCAGTTGTCCCGCTGGTTGATGATCGTGTCGATGGCCACCGTCGTCTTGCCAGTCTGCCGGTCACCGATGATCAGCTGACGCTGACCGCGACCGATGGCCGTCATCGCGTCGATCGCCTTGATGCCGGTCTGCAGGGGCTCCTTCACCGGCTGGCGCTGGACGACCGTCGGCGCCTGCAGTTCCAGCACCCGGGAGCCCTCGGCCACGATCTCCCCGAGGCCGTCGATCGGCCGCCCGAGCGGGTCGACGACCCGGCCGAGGAAGCCGTCACCGACGGGGGCGGAGAGGATCTCGCCGGTGCGGCGGACCTCCTGCCCCTCCTCGATATGCTCGGAGTCACCCAGGAGGACGGTTCCGATCTCACCGACCTCGAGGTTCAGCGCGAGCCCCAGAACGCCCCCGTGGAACTCCAGCAGCTCGTTGGTCATCGTGTGCGGAAGACCCTCGACCCGGGCGATGCCGTCACCGGTGACGACGACCCTGCCGACCTCCTCCCGCTCACCGGAGGTGGCCTGGAAGGAGTCGACGTACTCCCGGAGGGCGTCGCGAATCTCCTCCGGCCGAATGGACAGCTCAGTCATCGCTTTGTCCTTCATGGCTGGCATGGATCTGGTCGGGACTGGTCACGGCGCTCCTACCGAAGCAGGCCGCGCCGGGCGGTGGTGAGCCGGCGGAGAACGCTGCCGTCCACCACCTCGTCGCCGACCCGCACGACGACACCGCCGAGAACAGTTGGGTCAAGATCGGTCTGCAGCTGGATCTGCCGGCCGAAGTAGCCGCTGATCGCGTCGCGCAGGCGCTCAACCTGGCCGGCGTCCAACGGGATCGCGGTACGCACGACGGCCACCACCCGACCGCGCCGGGCAGCCGCGATGCGGCTGTAGTGCTCCAGCCGACCCGCGACGTCGCCCTGCGCCCGGTCGGCCACCGCCTGCTGAACCAGCTGGACAGTGACCGGGTGCACCCGCCCAACCAACAGCCGGTTCACCAACACGGCCTTCGCCGAGGCCGGCGCCGCCGGGTCTGTCAGCGCCAGCGCGAGCTGTGGGTTCTGGTCCAGGATACGGCCGAAGCGGAAAAGCTCGTCCTCCACCTCGTCGAGCGCACTGGTGACGTCAGCCTGAGCGAGTAGCGCCTCGACACTGAGCTCCTCCAGGGCCTGACGCAGGTCCCCCGGCCGCGACCAGCGGCTCTGCACCACGCTGTCGACCACTTTCAGGGTGGGCTCGCTGACCTGGCCGGCCAGCAGCCGGCGGGCGAGCCCGACCCGCGACGGCCCCGGGGCCCCCGGGTCGGTCAGTGCCCGGCGCACCGTCGCTTCCCGCCCGATCAGGGCGGCGACCGCACGCAGTTCCTCGGCGATCCGGTCGGCGTCGGGAACCCGCGCGGCCCGTCGCGGGCCACCCACCGGGATGGCCATCACCTGGTCGAGAACGGCACGGGCCACTGCCAACGAGCGTCGGCTGGCGCCCTCCACCGTCAGCCTCCCAGCCCGGACGCGGTGCTGGCCGGCCGCGGCCCGGCCTCCAGACCCGCGATGAAGTCGTCGACAAGCTGACGCTGCCGGGCGTCGTTCTGCAGCTCATGCCCGACTATCTTGGTGGCGAGCTCGACCGCGAGCGTGCCGACCTCGCGCCGGACCTGGGCGACGACCTGCGACCGCTCGGCCGCCAGCGACGCCTCGGCCCGATCGCGCAACTCGGCGACCTCCCGCTGGGCGTCGGTCCGTAGTTCGTCGATGATTACCCGCGCCTGGGCGTGCGCATCCTCCCGGATACGGGCCGCCTCGGCACGCGCCTCGGCGAGCTGGGCACGGTACTGCTCGAACAGCGCCTGCGCCTCACGCTGGGCCTGCTCGGCCCGACGCAGTCCGCCCTCTACGCGTTCGGTCCGATCGGCGTAGGTCTTGCGGATCTGCGGATAGATCTTCCAGAAGAAGAATCCAACCAGGACACCGAAGGCCAGCAGCCCGACGATCAGTTCAGACAACGGCGGCACGAGGACGTTTTCCTCGTGCGTGCCCACTTCCTCGGCGGCGAGGATGACAGAGGAGTACACCTGATATCCCTGTGCCGGATCAGGTGAACACGAAGGGGACGACGAAGCCGATCAGAGCCAAGGCCTCGACCAGCGCGAACCCGATAAGCATGTACCGGAAAGCAACCTGCTCCGCCTCGGGCTGGCGGGCGATCGCCTGGATGCCGAGTCCGAAGATGATGCCGACGCCGATACCGGGACCGAGAGTGGCGATGCCGTAGGCGACCGTCCCGATGTTGCCGCTGATGGCGTCTTCAGCGGCCAGCAACGTGGACGCGGTAAGAGACATCGTGAAATCCGTCCTTCTAAAGTCGGTGCACCGGGACCGTCTCCGCGGTGCGGGTACGTCGAGAGGAAGATGTCAGGCCCGTGCCACCGCCGGTTGCGCCGGCGTGGCAAACGAAGTCGTCTCCGAGCTCGGTTCGTGCCCGTGGACCGGTGGATGGTCCGTGGCGTGGTCACCGCCACCGTGCGACGAGATAGCACCGCCGATGTAGGCGGCCGTCAGGATGGTGAAGATGTACGCCTGCAAAAGGTCGATCACCAGTTCGAAGCCGGTCAGGACGACGAACATCAGCCCGGAGAAGATGCCGAAGATGAACTGCGGCTTCGGTAGCAGGTAGTCGGCCCCGAGCGCGAACACCAGTAGCAGCATGTGGCCGGCGAACATGTTGGCGAAGAGCCGGATGGCGAGGGTGGCCGGCCGCACGACGAGGGTCGAGAAGAACTCGATCGGCGCCAAGATCAGTTTGACACCGAAGGGCGCGTCCGGTGCTGGTACAAGCATGTCCTTGAAATACGCTCCGGCCCCGTGCTCGCGGATTCCGACCACATTGAAAATGGCCCAGCTGATCAGAGCCAAAATCATCGGCAGAGCAATACGCGAGGTCGTCGGGAACTGGGCCACGGGGATGATGGCCATGACGTTCGAGACCAGGATAAAGCAGAAGAGGATCATCAGGTACGGCGAGAAGACCCGGCCGCGCTCCCCGATGACGTCTCGGGAGATCTGCTGGTCGACGAAGTCGTAGATGGACTCGCAGAAATTCTGGAGCCCCCGCGGGACCAGCGCGGCCCGACGGAATCCAAGCCAGAGGAAAAGGCCCACGAAGATCGCGACGAACAGGGTGAGCGCCGACCACTTGTTGAAGTAGAGGTCACCGATCTCAAACCAGTTCTTCGGCCTGAAAACCTCGGAAGTCGGCCCGTGGAAGCCGTCGTCGGCCGCCGCGAACACCGAACCGCTCGGCACTTCCGACACCTCCATGATCATTCAACAACGTCAAAGTTCGCAATCACCTACGACCAGGTCGGCCTCACCCTATACGGGTGAGGCCCCTCCGGGTAGAGGAGCGAAAGCCAGGCGGCCACCGCCTGCATCCCGATCCCTACCCTCCACCCACGAGGCCCCGTCAGGGCCCGTCCCATGCGGAAGCGAAAGGGGACAACCAGCGGCGAGCGGCACCCAAGGCGCCTGCCCGACACCGCCGATGCTATCCGCCTGGACGCCGCGAGGCATCAATTACACACGAGAGATCTTCGACAAACTGTCGAAGATCACCGTCCGTAAATTTGATGGCAATTTTGTTACCTAGAGTGACTTTACTTCCATCTACACACCGTCATCAACGGACACCGAAGCGATAAATGACCAGGTAGAGTGCTCCCGCAATTCCGACAATCAGTCCAATGGGGAAAAAAGGGCTTGAAACCCCAGTAGCCGATCAAGGCCAAAACCGGCCAGTCCCCAGAAGCCGGCTCCCGCCACAAGCGTGCCCACGATGCCCCAGGCCTCGCCGGCGGGCGGCGCCAGTGCGCGGCCCAGGTTGCGACCCGGGCCCTCGGGCACCCGCGAGCCGCCACCGCCGGTCCCGGTCGAGCTCTCCCCCGACCGGTCGTCCGCGCTCTGGTCGGGCATGGAACCCACCTCGTCACCGCCCCTCGACCGGCGCCGGCCCGGCTGCCGGCCCCTGCGGCACGTCCGGCTCGGCCTCGGCGCTCGGCACCGTGGCCGGAATCCCCGGTTCGTAGAACGGCACCCGCAGCCGGGCCGCCGACCACACTTCGGCGCCGACCCAGCACAGCGTGCCCGCCACGATTGACCAGGCGAACGACGGCAGATTCACGGCGGTGGTGCCCTCCAGGGCCACCAGGACGACACCCAAGGTCACAACCTTCACCGCGTAGACGCCCAGCGCGACCGGCAACAGCGCCGTCGTGCCGATCCGCCGGCCGATCGCCACCAGTGCCACCTTGCCCGCCGCGAAGAAGGTGCTGACCAGGCCAACTCCCAGGGCCGCGCCGAGGAAACCCGCCCCGCCCCGCGCCACCCCGGCGATCACGAGCGTCGGCACGGCCAGCGCGAGCATGGTCCACAGCCCGGCGCGCAACGTCGGCGCCGCGACGCCGGTCACGCCCGCCGCCCCGTACGCTGGGTGCCGAGGAGCAGGGCTACCAGGGCCGCGAGGCCCACTCCGGCGGTGGCAACCAAGATTGGCCACGGGGAGTCGGAGAACGACGCGGCGACACCTCCGAACCCGACCAGAGCCGCCCAGAAGTACATGAAGAGAACCGCCCTCACGTGCGAATTACCGATTTCCAGCATACGGTGGTGGAGATGCATCTTGTCCGCCGCGAACGGCGAGCGCCCCGCCCTCGTCCGCCGGACGACCGCGAGCCCGAGGTCGAGGAACGGAACGGCGAGCACGGCCAGGGGTATCGCCAACGGGATCAGTGACGGGTACGACCGTGAGGGTCCAACGTAACCCCCGTAGGCCACCTGACCGGTCACGGAGATCATCGATGCGGCCGACAGCAGGCCGATGAGCATCGAGCCCGAGTCCCCCATGAACAGCCGGGCCGGATTGAAATTGTGCGGCAGGAACCCGATGCAGACCCCGGCGGTCACGGCGGCCAGGAGCGCCGCCGGGGAGGCCCGGTAGAAGCCGTTGATCACTGCGATCTGATAGGCGAAGTAGAAGGTCGCGCCGGCGGCGATCGCCGCGACACCCGCCGCGAGGCCGTCCAGGCCGTCGATGAAGTTCATCGCGTTGATAAGCACGACCGTGGCGAGGATGGACAGCGGGACCGCGGTCTCCGGTCCCAGGCTCAGCGTCGTCTCGCTGTCCCGATCGATCGCGAACGTCCATTGGACACCGAGGAGCACCATAATGCCGGCCGTGGCGACCTGCCCGGCCAGTTTGGTCAGGGAGTCCAGTTCCCATCGGTCGTCGGCGACGCCGAGCAAGCAGATCAAGGTGCCGGCGACGAGCACCGCCCGGATCTCCGACCAGTCCTGGGAGACCACCGACAGGAACGGCAGGCGGTCCGCCACCCCGAACCCGGCGTAGAGCCCGGCAAGCATGGCCAGGCCCCCCAGCCGGGGCGTCGGGGTGGAGTGGACGTCGCGGGCACGTACCCCGGCGACGGCACCGATACGCATGGCGAAGACGCGTGCCACCGGCGTAGCGAGAAAGGTCACCGCCGCCGAGACCACGAAGACGAGCAGGTACTCGCGCACCGTCGGGCATCTCCCGCCTGCCGGACCCGGATCCGGCTACTGCCGCCTACTACCGCCTACTGACGCGGCTGTGCGGAACCTCTTGATCCCCTACCGCGGATCGGCCCCTACCGCGGATAGGCCGGATGCCGGGCGACAAGCGCGGACACCGCCGCCGCCACGTCGGCGGCGGTGTCCGGCTCACGCACCGCGTGGGCGATCAGCCCCGCGATCTCCTTCATCTCCCCCTCGCCCATCCCCTGGGTGGTGACCACCGGGGTTCCTACCCGGATGCCGGAGGAGATCGCGGGCGGCTGCGGGTCATAGGGAATGGCGTTCTTGTTCAGGGTGATGCCGGCCGCGTCGCAACGCGCCTCGGCTTCCTTGCCACTGACCCCGAGTTCCCGCAGGTCGAGCAGGGCGAGATGGGTGTCGGTGCCACCGGCGACGGGCCGGATGCCCTCGGCAGCGAGCCCGTCGGCGAGCCGCTGCGCGTTGGCCACCACCTGGCGAGCGTATTGCGCGTAAGCGGGCGAGGCCGCCTCTCGCAACGCGACGGCCTTCGCCGCGACCGCGTGCATCAGCGGGCCACCCTGGCTGAACGGGAACACGGCCTTGTCGATGCGGGAGGCCAGCTCCTCGCGCGCGAGGATCATGCCCCCCCGCGGGCCGCGCAACACCTTGTGGGTGGTGAAGCTGACGACGTCGGCGTAGGGCACGGGGCTCGGGATCGCGCCCCCGGCGACCAGACCGATGAAGTGCGCCGCGTCCACCATCAGCCACGAACCAACCTCGTCGGCGATCGAGCGGAACGCGGCGAAGTCGATCAGACGTGGGTAGGCCGTCGCCCCACAGATGATCATCTTGGGCCGGTGCTGGCGGGCGAGCTCCCGCACCTGGTCGTAGTCGATCAGCTCGGTGTCCTCCCGCACGCCGTAGGCCACCACGTTGAACCACTTACCGGAGAAGCTCACTTTGCTGCCGTGGGTGAGGTGACCGCCATGCGGCAACGACATCGCCAGGACTGTGTCACCGGGCGTGAGTAGCGCCGCATACACCGCGAAGTTCGCCGACGAGCCCGAATGCGGTTGCAGGTTGGCGTGCTCCGCGCCGAAGAGCTGCTTCGCCCGGGCGATGCCGATCTCCTCGGCCCGGTCGACCACCTGGCAACCGCCGTAGTAACGCCGACCCGGATACCCTTCGGCGTACTTGTTCGACAACGTCGAGCCCAGCGCCGCCAGCACCGCCGGGGACGTGAAGTTCTCGCTCGCGATGAGTTGCAGGCCGCCGCGCAGCCGGTCCAGCTCATCGAGGACCACCTCCGCGATCTCCGGATCCGTCGCGCTCAGCTGGTCGAAGTCCGGGCCCCAGAACGGGGTGCTCATGACGTTCCTAACCTCCTGCGCTAGAACGGCGACCGCACTGGAACGGCAACCGTGCCACAACCGGCAACCGATGACCGGTGCCGCCGCGCGGGCAGCCCGGTCACCCCATGCTCCTCTGGCCCGGGAACACCATCCACCCGGATCTACCCGAAGCCACCCGCTGTGACCATCGCCCCCGCGACCCGGTTCAGGATCGTACGGGACTCTCCCGCCGGGACGATCAGCGGCGTCAGGCCCACCCCACGCCGGCCCGTCCGGACCCCGGGCCCGGCTCCAGTTCACGGGCTCACCGGTTCACGGGCTCCCGGACCAGCGGCAACACTGCACGCAGCGCGGTGAGATCAATCGCACCGCTGCGCAGTACAACGGGCACCTCCTCGGTGCAGTCGACGATGGTCGAGGGGACGGCGGCCGGGCACGGTCCCCCGTCGAGATAGACACCCGCGGCACCGCCGAGCTGGTGCAGCGCCTCGTCGATCGTCGTCGCCGGAGGCTGGCCGCTGATGTTCGCGCTGGAGACGGCCATCGGCCCGGTCCGACCCAGCAGCTCGATCGCCACCGGGTGCAGCGGCATGCGCACCGCCACCGTGCCCCGGCCCTCCCCGAGATCCCAGCGCAGCGACGGGGTGTGCCGGACTACCAGCGTCAGCCCGCCCGGCCAGAATGCGGTGATCAGCTCCCGGAGCTGGGGAGTCATCCGCTCGATCAGCCCGTCGAGGGTGCGCCAGGAGCCGACCAGGACCGGGACCGGCATGTTCCGGCCACGCCCCTTTGCCGCCAGCAGCGAGGCCACCGCGTCCCGGTCGAAGGCATCGGCGCCCAGCCCGTAGAGCGTGTCGGTGGGGAGCACAACCAGCCCACCCCGGGCGACGGTGCTGACCGCCGCGTCGAGACCGCGGGCCCGCTCCCGTTCGTCGGAGCAGTCGAAACGTTCCATTGCCGGTCCTCTTCTCAAGGATCAGGGTTCGTCCTCAGGATCGGGGCTCGCGGGACGCCCCGCGCTGGCCGGTGACGAACCGGTCCCGGCCGGCCAAGTCCCGATGATCCGCCACGTGCGACCAGCGGCCATCGGCGCGAAGCAGCTCGGGCGCCGACACCCCGTGGCCGTCGGCGTGTTCGATGACGAGTAGACCGCCTGGCCGCAGGAGCCGCGCCGCCACCCCGACAACCGTGCGCACCACGTCGAGCCCGTCGGGCCCTCCCCACAGGGCGCGGGCCGGATCATGCTCGCCCACCTCGGGCTCCACCGTGTGGCGGTCGGAGTCGGGGAGGTACGGCGGATTGCTGATGATCAGGTCGACCGTCCCGGCGAGTCGGGTGAGCGGCTCGGGCAGCGCCGCGGCGATGTCGGCTGCGTGCGCCGTCACGGGAAGACCGGTGTCGGCAATGTTGCGTCGCAGCCAGACCACCGCCGCCGGGTCGACCTCCACGGCGTGCACCCTCGCGCCGGGCAGCTCCGCCGCCAGGGACAGCGCGATCGCCCCCGAGCCCGCGCACAGATCGACGCACAACGGTCCCGGCTGCCGGGCCCCGGTGAGCCCGGCGGGCCCGGTGAGCGCCCATTCGACGACAGACTCCGTCTCAGGCCTCGGGATGAAGACCCCGGGGCCGACGGTGAGCTCGAGGTGGCGGAAGCCGGCGACACCGGTCAGGTGCTGCAGCGGCACCCGTTGCGCACGCCTGGCCACGAGCTCGTCCAGCCGCCGCGCCGCTGCCGCCGTGACGTCGTCGAGCAGTGCCAGCCGGCCGCGGGGCACCGCGAGCACGAAGGCGGCGAGCTGCTCGGCGTCGGCACGGGGGCTCGCCACCCCGGCCGCACGCAACCGGTCGGTCGCCACCGCCAACCACGCGCCCAGCGGTGTCAGGTCGGCCGCGTGGCGCACCGGGCTCAGGGGATCCGCGGAGCCCGAATGTGGGGACGCGCCCCGGCCCGGCTGCTCCGTGCCCCGAGAGCGCCCCTGCACGGCCGACGGGCCGGTCATGACGCCTGAGCCGCCAGCCGCGCGTCGAGGTCCGCGGCGGCCAGCGCGTCGAGGACCTCGTCGAGCTCCCCGTCGAGCACCTGGTCGAGGTTGTGTGCCTTGTAGCCGACCCGATGGTCGCTGATCCGGTTCTCGGCGAAGTTGTAGGTCCGGACCCGCTCCGACCGGTCCACCGTGCGGACCTGGCTGGCACGCGCCAGCGACGCCTCCGACTCGGCCTTCTCCCGGGCCGCCCCGAGCAGGCGGGCCCGCAGGATCCGCAGCGCGGACTCCTTGTTCTGTAGCTGGCTCTTCTCGTTCTGGCAGGAGACGACCACACCGGTCGGGATATGGGTGATCCGGACCGCGGAGTCCGTGGTGTTGACGCTCTGCCCACCGGGGCCGGACGAGCGGAACACGTCGATGCGCAGGTCGTTCGGGTCGATCTCGACATCAACCTCCTCGGCCTCCGGAAGCACCAGGACCCCGGCCGCCGAAGTGTGGATACGTCCGGCGGACTCGGTGACGGGCACCCGCTGGACGCGGTGCACCCCGCCCTCGAAGCGCAGCCGGCCGTAGACGCCGTCCCCGGGGCCCGCGGGTCCCCGGGCCTTCACCGCCACGCTGACATCACGATAACCGCCGAGGTCGGAGGGGTTGGCGTCGAGGATCTCGGTCTTCCAGCCGCGCCGTTCGGCATAGCGCAGGTACATCCGGAGCAGGTCTCCGGCGAACAGCGCCGATTCTTCGCCACCGGCGCCGGCCTTGACCTCGAGGATGGCGTCCCGGGCGTCGTCCGGGTCAATCGGGACGAGGTAGGCCCGCAGTCGGTCGTTGAGCCGGGCCAGCTCCCCGCCGAGATCATGGACCTCGTCCCGGAACGACGGGTCCAGCGCCGCGAGCTCGCGGGCGGCAGCGAGGTCCCCCTCCACCCGGTCGAGCTCGCGCGCAAGATCCACGACCGGGGCGAGCTGCGCGTAGCGACGGCTCAGGGCGCGCGCCTTCGCGGGGTCGTTGTGCACCGCCGGGTCGGCGAGCTGCCCCTCGATCTCGGCGTGCTCGGCGATCAGGCCGTCGAGCGGGGACGTCATCGTGGTTCCTTCGCACGTCATGGTCCTGGAACACGTCACGGTTCCGGGAGAGGGTCGGTGGGACGGGTACCACCCGTCCCAGACGCAAACGGCGCCCGTCCGGAGTCCGAACGGGCGCCGCGGCCAAGCTACTTCGCGCCGCCGACCTTCTCGCCGGGGCGCCGCCGACCGAACCGGCGCTCGAACTTCTCGACCCGGCCGCCGACGTCGAGGATCTTCTGCTTGCCGGTGTAGAACGGGTGGCACTGCGAGCAGACCTCGGCGTTGACGACGCCGTTCTCCTTGGTGCTGCGGGTGGTGAAGGTGTTCCCGCAGGTACAGGTGACCGTCGTCTCGTGGTAGGTCGGGTGGACGTCAGACCTCATGATCCCTCTTTCGAAGTGGCCGCCGGGTCGTCGTCTCGCGTGGACGACGTGAACCGGAGCCGGTCTGCTGCCAGTCTGCCAGAGGCCGGGTGCACCGACCGCCAGCCGAT
>NZ_CDWRCK010000014.1:12766-15045 GCF_977927595.1 Frankia sp. CcWB3 | reverse complement strand
GGCGCCGTGTGGGGGAAGGCTAATCCTGAGGCGGTGCGGTCTTGGCGATCTGCATCAGGAACTCGTAGTTCGTCCTGGTCTGCTTGAGCCGGTCGAGCAGGAGCTCGAGGGCCTGCTGGGTCTCCCTGGTGTGGAGCACGCGACGCAGCTTGTGCATGATCGCGAGCTCGTCCGGGGCAAGCAGGATCTCCTCCTTGCGGGTACCGGAGGCGTCAACATCCACCGCGGGGAAGATCCGCTTATCGGCGATCTTGCGATCGAGTTTGAGCTCGGCGTTGCCGGTTCCCTTGAACTCCTCGAAGATCACAGTGTCCATCGTCGAACCGGTCTCCACCAGCGCCGTCGCAATGATCGTCAGAGACCCGCCGTTCTCGATGTTGCGGGCCGCGCCGAGGAACCGCTTCGGCGGGTAGAGCGCCGTCGAGTCGACACCACCGGACAGGATACGACCGGAGGCCGGGGCAGCCAGGTTGTAGGCACGGCCCAATCGGGTGATCGAGTCGAGCAGCACGACGACGTCGTGGCCCAGCTCGACCAGGCGCTTGGCCCGCTCGATGGACAGCTCGGCGACCGTGGTGTGGTCCGACGGCGGGCGGTCGAAGGTGGACGCGATGACCTCGCCCTTGACCGACCGCTGCATGTCGGTGACCTCCTCCGGCCGCTCATCGATGAGCACGACCATGAGGTGGACTTCCGGGTTGTTCGTCGTGATCGCGTTCGCGATGGACTGCAGCACCATCGTCTTACCCGCCTTGGGCGGGCTGACTATCAGGGCCCGCTGCCCCTTGCCGATCGGCATCACGAGGTCGATGACCCGCGTGGTCAGCATGTGGGGCTCGGTCTCCAGGCGCAGCCGCTCCTGGGGGTAGAGCGGAGTCAGCTTGGTGAACTCCGGCCGGCCGCGCGCTTCCTCGGGCTCCATCCCGTTGATGGTGTCGAGCCGGACCAGCGCGTTGTACTTGTCCCGGCGCTGCTCGCCCTCCTGCGGGGCGCGGACGACACCGGTGATGGCGTCACCGCGGCGCAGCCCATTGCGACGCACCTGGGCGAGGCTGACGTAGACGTCGGTCGGGCCGGTCAGGTACCCGCTGGTCCGCACGAAGGCGTAGTTGTCCAGAACGTCGAGAATGCCGGCGACGGGGACCAGGACGTCGTCCTCGCGCAGGACCGGCTCGTTCTCGCTCGGGCCGGCCTGCCCACCGCGACCGCGGTTACGACCGCGTTCCCGGAAGCGGCCCCGCCGGCCACGAACGGCGAAGTCGTCCTCGCCTTGTCCCCCTTGCCCCCCCTGCCCGGGCCGGTCGCCGCCGGAACGCTCTGCCCCGGACCGGTCACCCTGCTGGGTGCGGTCCACGCGGCTGGGACGATCAGCGGCCTGACGGTCCGTACCGGAGCGGCGGTCCGCGCCTTGGCGGTCCGCCGTGGCACGCTCGCCACCGGCCTCACCGCCCTGACGGTCGCTCGCGCTCACCCGGCCGTTGTCGGCGGAACGATCCCGACGGTCCTCCCGGCTCCGGGGACCGGCATCGGTCTGACGGTGGGACGCGGCGGCCGGCGGAGCCGACGCGGGCGCCCCGGTCGGCTGGGCGGACACGGTCGGCTGGGCGGAAGCGGCCGATCCGGCCCGGGCATCCGTAGCCGATCCGGCCCGGGTCTCCACGACCGTGTCCCCGGCCGCCGTTTCGGGCAGGGTCGGCTGCTCGACGGCGGGGCTCGCCGCCGCCCGAGAGGCCCCACGACGGGAACGGGTGCGGGTAGCGGTGCCGTCCGGGCCGGCAGCCTGCCGGGACACCCGCGGCGCGGGAGATGTCTCGCTCGCGGCCGGGACCGGTCCGGCGGACGAGGCCGGCCCCGATTCCGCCGGGAGCGGCGCAAAGGCCGAGGAGGCCGCGGGGGCCGAAGAAGTCGCTGGGGCGGGCGCGGCCGCGGACTCGTTGTTCTGCAGGTTCTGGATCGCGGCGATGAGCTGGCCTTTGCGCAACCGGCCCACGCCCTGGATCCCCAGGGACGAGGCCTTGGCCTGCAGTTCGGGGAGCAGCATCGCGGACAGACCGGTGCCCTGCCGGCGGCGTCGGGTCACGGCCGCACCTTCTCCGGCCGGAGAAGGTGCGGGGAGAGCGGTCCGGGTGGTACGGCCTGCGCGCGAGTCACCGTTCCCGGTGGGCTCAGCGTTCCCGGTGGGCTCAGCCGAGATGGCGTCTGCGGACGAGATGCCCGCCGCCAAGTCGCTCTCCCGGGGCGATGCAGGCGTCACGGGCGGCGCAGGCGTCACGGGCGGC
>NZ_CDWRCK010000014.1:0-12386 GCF_977927595.1 Frankia sp. CcWB3 | reverse complement strand
GCAGGCGTCACGGGCGGCGCAGACTCACGTGCGCTCTGCGGCAGCACGTTGGTGGTGTCGCTCAAGGTTTTCCTTCCCTGAAGGAACTGGCTCCTGGTGAGCCGGGCGTTGCTTGTGGACCTTCTTCGCCTGCACACATGCCGGATGAAGGGGTATACAGCACCGGATGGGCGAGCATCGCGCCCGTGTACGGCGCCAGCGGCCGACTGCCGCGAGCGAACTCGCCGATCCCGCCTGGGGAGTGCCGGTGTGGAGCCGAGGCAACGACGACGAAGCTTATACACCGGAGCCCCGAACCATGTTCCATCTGGCGAGACCAGAGCGGCACGGCGGGAGCGAGCACGCGCCGCGGTGGCAGCGGGTGCAGTCACCAGACTATCCAGCGGCAGACACCTCGGCAACAACCTTGAGACGTCAGGACTTCCCGATGTGACACACAACCGCGAATCGGGAGCTCGCAGCGCCAGCCGTCGCAGCGGATCCCACCGCAGGCAACCGGGTCATGGCGCCGCGGATCGACATCGGATGACGCGTGCACCGCGTCTATCCACCGGCAGCGGGGCGACGGAGAACCCGGCACCCGCCACATCCACCGCCGCCGCGGCCTGTTCACCGCCGACGGCGAGGGCGATGACGGATGGCCCCGAACCGGACAGGGCCGCCGCGATCCCCCTGCCGCGCAGCCGACCGACGAGGTCTGCCGACGCCGGGACGCCGGGGAACCGGTAGGGCTGATGCACCAGATCCTCGGTGGCACGCAGGAGTGCCTCGGCACGTCGGGACGGCTGCCCGGCTGCCGGCTCGGCTGCCGACATCGTCAACGCCAGCAGCGCGGCCCGACCGAGGTTGCGGGCGGCGTTGGCGAATGGAACGCTGCTCGGCAGCGCCCCGCGCGACTGCTCGGTCGACTGTCGTATCGCGGGGATGAAGATCACGGGTCTCAGCTCGGCGAAGGGATCGACGCGCAGGGACCGGGCACCGTCGCCGTCCGGCCACGCAACGGTGAAGCCCCCGCTCAGCGCCGCGGCGACGTTGTCCGGGTGCCCCTCGATGGCGCTGGCGAGCCGCAGCATGCCCGCAGGCCCGAAGAAGCCGGCTCCGGACGCCGCGCCGGGCACCGGGCCCGGCTCGGGCGCGTCATCGGACACGGAGTCCGCGCCGGCGTCGAAAACGGCATCGGCGTCGAAAACGGCATCGGTCTCGAAGGCGGGCCCGAGGTCCGGCTGCGCGAGCGCGGCGGCGGCGACGACCCCGGCGACGATCGCCGCGGCCGAGGATCCCAGCCCGCGGCCGTGCGGGATCCGGTTGACGCAGTGCAACGCGAGACCGGGCTGCGCCCGGCCGAGGGTGTCGAAGGTCGCCCGGATCGCCCGGACCACGAGGTGCGTCTCGTCCCGGGCGACGACGTCCGTGCCGACGACGTCGACGGTGAGGCCGGATCGGGTCGTCTCGACATCGACTTCGTCATACAGGCCTAATGCCAAGCCGAACGCGTCGAAGCCAGGGCCGAGATTCGCGCTGGTCGCCGGCACCCGGACCCGGACCCGCCGCGACACGCCGTCGGCGGCGGTGACCGGCCCGGACCGACCGGCCCGCTCGGCGAAGGCTGCCGTCCCGCCTGGACACGGGGAGAACCGAGTGGTCACGAGCGCCGCAGCCCCAGCGCCTCGGCGGCGCCCGCGACGGTCGGGCGGATCGTTTCCGGCCGGGCCGCGCCGCTGATCGCCCAGTCAGGGTCCTTGAGGCCGTTGCCCGTGACGGTGCACACGACCTGCTCGCCGGGTTCGATCCGGCCGGCCGCCCGCGCCTTCAGCAAGCCTGCGACGCTCGCGGCGCTGGAAGGCTCCACGAAGACACCCTCCCTGCGGGCCAGCAGGCGGTAGGCGGCGAGGATCTCCCGGTCGTTCACGGCGTCGATCAGACCACCGGAGGCCTCCCGCGCCTCGACGGCGAGACCCCACGAGGCCGGGTTGCCGATGCGGATCGCCGTGGCGATCGTCTGTGGCGAGGTCACCACCTCGCCCCGCACGATGGGCGCGGCACCCGCTGCCTGGAAACCGCACATCCGCGGGCGGCCGCTGGCGATCCGGTTGTTCTCCTCGAGGTAGCCCCGCCAGTAAGCGGTGATGTTGCCGGCGTTACCGACCGGCAGGCAGTGGACGTCCGGGGCCCGGCCGAGCGCCTCCACGATCTCGAAGGACGCCGTCTTCTGCCCCTCGAGACGGAAGGGGTTCACCGAGTTGACCAGGGTGACCGGCGAGGTGTCGGCAAGTTCGCGCGCCACCCGCAGGCAGTCGTCGAAGGAGCCGTCGAGCTGCAGCAGCCGAGCCCCGTGGACAAGCGCCTGGGCGAGCTTGCCCAGGGCAATCTTCCCGCTGGGCACCAGCACCGCGCAGGTGATGCCGGCGCGGGCCGCGTAGGCGGCGGCCGACGCCGAGGTGTTGCCGGTGGACGCGCAGATGACGGCCTGGGAACCGGCGCCGACAGCCCGGCTGATGGCCACCGTCATCCCGCGGTCCTTGAAGGACCCGGTCGGATTCGCCCCTTCGATTTTGAGATGAACCTCACATTCGGTGAGGTCGGAGAGATGTGCCGCGGGCAGCAGGGGCGTCCCGCCCTCACGCAACGTGATGACGGGTGTGTCGTGCGCGATCGGCAGACGGTCCCGGTACTCCTCGATGATTCCCCGCCACGGCCGGTGCGGCCGCTCGGGCGCCGCGGACAGCACCGGCACCGCCGGCTCGTCCGCGAGCGGTGTGGATGACGTCGTGGTCACGGCTCACCTCCCTCAACCCGTATCACGCCGGACACCGCCCGGACACCTGCGAGACCGCGGAGCTCCTCGACGGTGGCGGACAGTGCCGCGTCCGGGGCGGCATGCGTCACCAGGACGAGGCTCGCGTCGTCGCCGCGGCCGTCCTGACGAACGCTCCTGATGGACACATCGTGACGCGCGAACGCCCCAGCGACCGTCGCGAGTACGCCGGTCTTGTCGGTGACGTCGAGATTCACGTGATACCTCGTCACGGTACGGCCCATCGGCAGCACAGGCAGCGCGGCGTAGGACGATTCACCAGGGCCGCGACGGCCGGCGATACGGTTGCGCGCGACCGCGACCACATCCCCGAGCACCGCCGAGGCGGTCGGCGCTCCGCCGGCACCCTGGCCGTAGAACATCAGCTGGCCCGCCGCCTCGGACTCGACGAACACCGCGTTGAAGGCCTCCCGCACCCCGGCCAGCGGGTGGGTGCGCGGGATCATCGCCGGGTGGACCCGCACGCTGATCCCCTCGGTCTCGGCCGAGCGTTCCGCCACCGCGAGCGCCTTCACGGTGCAACCGAGCTCCCGGGCGCTGGCGATGTCGGCGGTGGTGACCTCACCGATGCCGACCCGGTAGACGTCGTCGATCGTTACCCGGGAGTGGAAGGCCAACTGGGCCATGATGGCCGCCTTCGCGGCCGCGTCAAACCCATCGATGTCGGCGGAGGGATCGGCCTCAGCATATCCGAGCGCACCGGCCTCGGCGAGCGCCTCGGTGAACGACGCGCCGGTCTCGTCCATCCGGGTCAGCACGAAGTTGGTCGTCCCGTTGACGATGCCGAGCACCCGGTGCACGCGATCCCCAGCCAGGCTCTCGCGCAGCGGGCGGATCAGCGGGATGGCCCCGGCCACGGCGGCCTCGTAGTAGAGATCGGTGCCGGCCGCGGCGGCCGCGTCGTGCAGCGTCGCGCCGTCCGAGGCCAACAGGGCCTTGTTCGCGGTGACCACCGACTTACCCCCCCGCAAGGCGGACAGCAGCCAGGAGCGGGCCGGCTCGATGCCGCCGACGAGCTCCATCACGATGTCGACGTCGTCCCGGGCGACGAGGCCCGCCGCATCCCCGGTGAACAGCGCCGGATCCACGTCGAGAGCGCGGGTGCGGCCCGGCCTGCGCACCGCGATCCCGGCGAGTTCCAAGGGAGCCCCGACCCGGGCGGCGAGATCGGCGGCGTTGGCCTGCAACAGCCGGACGATCTCGCTGCCGACAACCCCACAGCCGAGCAACGCAATCCTCACCGCGCCACCTCCGGGGAGGCCGGGCCGGCGCCCGGCTCGACAGTCAGGCCCGGACCGGCGTCCAGGCGCAGCAGGTCGTCCTCAGTCTCCCGCCGGACGATGATCCGGGCCGCGCCGTCACGCACGGCGATCACCGGTGGACGCGCCACATGGTTGTAGTTGCTGGCCATCGACCGGTGGTAGGCGCCGCTGGCGGGAATGGCCAGCAGGTCACCGGGCCGGACGTCGTTGGGCAGCGGCACGTCGTGGGCGACGACGTCCCCGGACTCGCAGTGCCGGCCGACGATCGTGACGACGTGCGTCGTGGCCAAGCCGGTCCGGGAGACCAGCCGGGCGGTGTAGCGGGCGTCGTAGAGCGCCGTGCGGATGTTGTCGCTCATGCCGCCGTCCACGCTGACGAAGGTGCGCAGCCCGGGCAGCTCCTTGACGGTGCCGACCTCGTAGAGGGTCACCGTCGTCGATCCGACGATGGCCCGTCCCGGTTCCACCGCGAGGCGCGGGACGGTCAGGCCCGCGGCGGCGCACTCCTTGCCGACCACGGCGGTCAGCCGCTCGGCGACGTCGGTGACCTCCAGCGGGGCGTCCTCTCCGGTGTAGGCGATGCCGAGGCCACCGCCGAGGTTGAGCTCGGGCAGTTCGAGGCCGTGGGTGTCGCGGATGCGCGCGAGCAGGCCCACCAGGCGGTGCGCCGCCAGGCCGAACCCGGCCGTGTCGAAGATCTGCGAGCCGATGTGCGCGTGCAGGCCGACGAGTTCGAGGGAGCCAGCGGCCGCGAGCACGCGTTCCACCGCCTCGGCCGCCGACCCGCCGGCCAGCGAGAACCCGAACTTCTGGTCCTCCTGCCCAGTGGAGACGTAGTGATGTGTGTGCGCCTCCACGCCCGGGGTGACGCGGATCAGCACACGCTGGCGCCCGCCCGCCTCGGCGGCGACGGCTGCCAGGCGGGTGATCTCGGTGAAGGAGTCGACGACAATCCGCCCGACGCCATAGCCGACGGCCGCCCGCAGTTCCGCGACGGACTTGTTGTTGCCGTGGAAGAGCAGTCGATCCGCCGGGAAGCCGACCGAGCGGGCCACTGCGAGCTCCCCGCCCGTACAGACGTCGAGATTCAGGCCCCCCTCATCCACCCAGCGAGCGACTGTGCGGCACAAAAAGGCCTTGCCTGCATAATAGACATCACAGTCGGCGAACGCCCGCCGCCAAGCCACGCACCGGGCCCGGAAGTCGGCCTCGTCGAGAACGAAGGCCGGCGTGCCGAACTCGGCAGCCAGCTCGTCGACCCGGATCCCACCGATCCGCAGCACGCCGTCGGCGTCCAGCCGGGCCGTGGCCGGCCACAGATTCTCCTCCAACGGCACCACCGCTGGGCTGTCGATCTCGCTCATCTCGCCTCTGCCTGCCTCAGGCCGCCTGGCCTGCCTCATGCCGCCTGTTTCACGCTTTCCGACCGGCTCGTTTCCGAACCCGCCCGGACGCCCGGACGGTCGGACCGACCGCTCGTCACATCCGCTCGGGGGCGCTGACCCCGAGCAGTCCCAGGCCGTTCGCGAGCACCACCCGGGTTGCCGCCACGAGGAGCAGCCGCGCACCGGTGGCCGGACCGGGCTCGGCGTCGCCCTGCGGAAGCACCCGGCAGGAGTCGTAGAACCGGTAGTAGACCCCGGCAAGTTCCTCGAGATAGCGGGCGAGCCGATGGGGGCCGCGCAGCCTCGCGGCGGACTCGATCACTCGGGGGAACTCGCCGAGCGCGCGCAGCAGCTCACCCTCCCGCGGCTGGGTCAGCAGGGCGACGTCGACCGGCTCGGTCGCGGCCGTGAGGCCCAGGGACTCGGCGTTGCGCAGCAGCGAGCTGATCCGCGCGTGGGCATACTGCACGTAGAAGACCGGGTTGTCACTGGTCTGGCGGGCCATCAGGTCCGGATCCAGCTCGAGCGCCGAATCCGGCGAAGAGCGGACCAGCCAGTACCGCGCCGCGTCGGCCCCGACCGCGTCGGCCAGGTCGTGCAGGGCCTGCTCGGACGCCCGGCGGTCGTAGTAGTACTCCGTGCCCACCTCGAACCCGGCCGCGGGCAGGATGCGCCCCAGGGCGTCTCCGACGGCCGCCCAGCGCGCCGAGGCCAGCGTCACCGGGCCGGTCGGGCTCGCGCTGACGAACTCCAGGTTGACCCGGACACCTCGTGGCCTGACCGCCCGGCCGTACCGGTCACCAGCCGACACCACCGTGCGGGCGATCTCCCCGAGGGCGGCGTCGGCCAGCCGGAAGTTGAGGAACCCCGGGCCGGCGACGTCCACGGCGGCGAGCTCGCTGTCGGTGGCGAGCCGCCGGGCCAACGTCTCCGCGACGGCGCGCGGCGGACGACGGGCGGCCCTGGCAAGCTGGAGCGCGACCGGGGATGCGTAGTCCCCGTGCTCGGGCGTCTTCGGCCGCTCCACCGTGACGGCGGTCGGCACAGTCACGTCCAAGTCGCCGTCCGCGACCGCGCGGCCGATGGCCGTCACGATGGCGTCAGCGAGATCGGCGGGGGTCATGACGGCGATGTTATCGGCGCCGGGTCAGACCGGCTGGCCGGCAGCCAGCCGCTGGACCACGCCGATGAGTTCGTCCGGGTCGAACGGCTTGGTCAGGTAGTAATCCACCCCGACCCGCACCCCACGCTTGACGTCGGCCTCCTGGGCCCGGGCGGTCAGCATAATCATCTTGATGGCGGCGGTGTCCGGTTCCTCCCGCAGCCGGGCGGCCACGTCCCAGCCGTTCATCCTCGGCATCATGATGTCCAACGTGATCACCTGTGGGGCGACCTCGCGCACCATCTCCAGGCAGTCCACGCCGTCTACGGCGGTATGGACCTCAAAGCCCTCCAACTCAAGGTTGACGACCACGAGCTGACGTATCACCGCGTCGTCGTCGACGACGAGGACTCGGGGGGTGGCAGGGTACACACCGGAAGCTTACGGCGACCCGGATTCCCGATCCGGCGTTCCGTCCTGGTAACGTAGGCCGTGTTGACCCGGGGCCCCCGTAGCTCAGGGGATAGAGCACCGCCCTCCGGAGGCGGGTGCGCAGGTTCGAATCCTGCCGGGGGCACGTACAGCATCCACGCAGCGAGGTAACTGGTCGACTACTGTACGGAGCGCGGAGGCTTCGCGGAGGTGCCGGCAATCACTTCCGCCAGATCGGCGACCTGATCAAGGTTGATTGCTGAGATTTTGCTCATTCGCCTTCCTCGCCCGCTGGCGGCAGCAGACCCCGCGCGGCCCCGCCGCCCGGTGGCACGGAGGGATGAGGCGCTTCAGGTGTCGTCGCTGGTGACTGCCTCGCGGGCGAGGAGGAGGATCGCCTCGATCTCCTCGTCGGTGAGCGTGGCAATGTGCTCCAGCAACTCCTGGCGTGGGTTGGCTAGCTCAGGCTGAGGGGCGGGTACCCGGGCATCGGAGTTCTGCGTGGTGGCGCGCCGCTGCCGGTGCTGGACGTATCCCGCGACCAGGCTGCCGGCGGCGACTGCCACGACGCTGCCTGGGAACAGTGTTCCGGTCGCCTGGGCCGCAGCCGGGATCGAGCGCCGCGGGATCCCGACGGCCATGATCGAAGCCATCGGAGTTACAGCTCCGACAAGTTTCAGCGCGGCCTGCGCGCCCGCCCCGGTGGCTGCCGCCCTGAGTAGACGTCTGATGAGTTCGTCGCTGGTGGGGGCGGTGCTGGCGTCGAGCAGCGCCGCGCGGGTCATCAGCTCGGCCGTGCTGACCTGCAGGACCTTGGCGAGAGCGGCCAGCTTGGGCGGGGACGGACGACGAGCACCCTGCTCGATCTTGTCCATGTAGAGAGGGGTGATGCCCGCCTGTCTGGCCAACTCGGCTCGGCTCAGGCCGCGGGCCTCCCGTGCTTCCTTGATGGCGGCGCCCAGCACACTCACCTGTCCAGAGTAGCACGTACGCACAGAACTGGATCAAATCTCGCCCTATTGACACCCACATCGGATTACCCGACCATGGGAAAGCGATCTACTACGGATCGTTCTTGCTCAGAAGACAGGAGACTCGTTGTGGATGAGCTCCGACCGAGCGTCGAGGACGCCGCGACGGCCAGGTTTACGACTCTCGTCCTGGAGTTGCAGGCGATGGCGCACGGGGAGACCGAGATCTTCGATGCGCAGTTCGATCGGCGGATCGCGGCGGCTTCTCTGGGCGACTTCGGGGTGAACCTGGATACCATCAAGGCACTTGTTTCCCGGTTGGCCACGACCACTAACCCGGACGTCAACGCGGATGGCGAGAGGCCTGTGAACAGGGTGCTCGCCGAGCTGGCAGCAGGGCTGGCAGCGGTTGACCGGCACCTGGTCGAGTTTGTGAAGGCGACGATCAAGGAGATCGAGGAGTTCCTCAACGCCGAGGCGGAAGCCGCTGGCACTGAGGAGTCGAAATGAAATAACTTGCGCGTTTCGAACCCTCCACAGGCCTGTGACCTGCAATGATGCTCTCGATCGCGTATTTGTTACTTCATTACGTCCCCTGAGCCGGTCAACGTGGAGCTCAAGGACCCCGCAGGTGAGGTCGTCGAGCTGGAGGACTCCCTTCTGTGGAAGCTTATACGTGATGAGCTCCGCGACCAGATCATCGCCGATCTCATCGCTGCCGGCGGTTATGTGGCAGCTGTTCGGGAGTGGCTCAAGAGGAACGCGGCTCAGGCCGCTGCGGCGGTCCCTGCCGGTGCCGGCATCGCTGCGGAAACGGCCGCAGCGGGGGGAGGCGCGGGAGCTGCGGTTGTTCCCGCGGCCTGGCTCGCTGCACTGGTCGGTGCCGGGTATCTCGGCTACAGGACATCTGGGGCGACGGTCCGTGCGGGACGGAAGGACGCGGGCCTGATCCTCAACAGCGCGACGGCGAAGTTCAAGCACCGCCGTGTTCCCGAACTGGACGACGCCGTGGCCAGCACGCGGAAGGACACGATCGACCAGCTTCGGACCACCGGGCTGGCGGAGAGGCCCTGCCGTGGTTAGGGATGGCCGTAAGCGTGCGATGGGAGCGTTCAAGGCCGGCGTCGGAGGTGGGGTAGGAAAGGCCGTCGGCGGTGTAGTCGGCGGTGTAGTCGGCGCGCCGGCCGGGCCGACGACGGCGATCGCCGGGGCGGCGTTGGGCGCGGCCGCCGGCTATCTGGCGGGCGAGGCGGTGGAGACCGCTATGGAGAAGGGGGTCGAGGCTGCGGGGAGAATCGCAGACGACCTGCGCACATTCGCGGAGACGGTGGCTGTCATGAGCGATGGGACGGTCTATGCGGCGGCCGACAAGACAATCGACCTGGCAGTCGAGGCCGCGACCGCGTCGTAGTCCGCATGCTCGGGGACGCCGTGCTCCGCACCCGCGGTGACGACGACCCGGTCGCCGTAGCCGGCGATCTCACTCAAACGAGCGAACACCTGCGCGTAGAGGGCGATCTCGGTCGGCTGGGTAACCGTCAGGAACCCCGAGACCAGTTCAACGTTCCCCTGATCATTGTCGAAGATCCAAAAATCCTCGACTGGGCTGGCCAGGCCACGATCGCAAGAGGCGGGAATGACGCCGAGGGACACTGCGGACCACGTCGTGACCTCGGCCAGGTGCACACACTGGCCGCGCATGACCGCCGGCCCGCCGAAGCCGTTGCGCAGCACGGACTCCTCAATGAGGAATGCGGCGGTGCGCTGGTTGGGACACCGGCCCCGCCACAATCCGGACACGGCGGACCTCGACCCCACGGCCGGCCACCTCGGCGATCAGGTCCAGCCACGGCCGGGGGCCAGCCGCCGCCAGAACTCCTCCTGGTCGCCGACGAGCCGCGCCTGAAACCACGGGTCCCCGGCGGCAAACTCGCGTTTGAGGTTCCGCTGGTCAAGAGAGGAAGGGCACCCTGTGGCCATCGAGGACGGCACGGTCGCGGGTTTGCCGAACAATTCGAGATACCGCTGCGCGGCGTTTGGGTTGAGGTCGGGCGTGAGGGCCGACTGCACGTTCTCTGCCTCCTGGGCGCCGACACTATAGTACGCCTCGTAGGCAAGGATATCCTGGTTGGACGCGAACAGTTCGTACATCTTCTCGATGTAGTACGGGTTGTCTCCGCCGCCGCCTTTCCTATGGTCCATCCCCCATTCTGGTACCGCGAACTGCTTGCTGTGCTGCCGGGCGAACCTGCTGACGGTACACGCTCCCGAGTCACTGTTGCAGTTGTCGTCAAAGGTCTCCTGGCTTGTGGACGCCGGATACGAGTCGTACGCGTCGATGCTCACGATGTCGACAACGTCGTCTCCGGGGTAGGCGTCCCATACCCGGCCACCGTTCTGCATCCGGTTCCGGTGTCCGGTCATGTTCCAGTCGATCTGCACGTGCGGCGCCGTGCTTCTGATCGCCGTCACTACCTGCCGGAAGCACTGCTTCCATACCTCGGTGTCCCGTGGGGCCCACCAGAACCAGGTGCCGTTGAGCTCCCAGCCAGGGCGGACGATCGCGTCCGGCCTGTCATTGCGCACCAGCGTCTGGCCGAATGCCGCCCACTGCTGGTCGTACTCGCCCCGCGCGCACGCCGGCCTCATTGCCGTCCTCGGGAAACAGTGGCTGGGCCACCGACAGCATCCCCTGGTAGGCGTTCGGCCGGAAGCTGCTCATCGGCCAGTCGTCGCGGGTGATCGTCTGCCAGCTCCTCCAGGCGGTGAACACGACGGCCACGTCCGTCGGGCGGCCGAGCCATGTCTCCCAGGCGCGGATGTCCTGTGGGGGGTTCGCGTTCGTACCGGACGGCCAGGCCAGGCCACTACCAATCGCAGGGGCGGCCGGTGTCTGCGGCGTCTCCATAGGCGGCTCAGGCTGTTCCTCCGAGCCGCCCACCACGACGAGGAGGACGAGTACCACCACCATGGTGGCCGCACCGGCGCCGAGCAGCCCGAGTCTCCACCGGCGGGACGTACCGCCGGACTGTTCACGGCGACGCCCCACGCCTGACCCCCGACTCCGCAGATGGAAGTGACTCCTCCGAGCCCGGCGGTGCCGTGCTCCCCGCCCGTGCCTGTTGCTGTTCCGTCAGGCCCAGGACCTCTTGTCGCACCGCTTCGGGCAAACGCCGACGAGGACGAACTGTACCGTAACGTGAGGGTTGAGTTTCCGGAAGCTCCTGGCCTCGACGTACGATGGTGTGCGCCCTACACCAGCGCGTCCCGCGGCGCCCTGTCGGGCGCTACGCCGGTGCTCCGGCAGGCTCCCTCCGGCAGGCTCCGAGACCCGGCTGGGGACTTCCCGGGATGCCGGGTCAGTGATGGGTGGCGAACTGTCCGGCAGTGCGCCGGTGCAGGTCGGAGCTGGCCTCGTTCAACCCGGCCATCTCGACGTCGACACCACGGCTGCGGTACTTCGCCGCGACTGCCTCCAGGGCGGCCACGGCGGAGGTGTCCCAGATCTGGGCATCGGTGAGATCGATGACGACCCTGGGCGTGGGGTCGGTGTAGTCGAAGGAATGGACGAGCTCGTTAGTCGAGGCGAAGAACAGGTCCCCGGTCAGTGCATAGACACGGATTCCCCCGTCGGGATCGAGGACATCGGCCACCCGGACGATCTGCGCCACCCGGCGGGCGAAGAACACCGCGCCCAACATCGCTCCGGCCAGCACCCCGAGCGCGAGGTTGCCCGTGGCGACCATCACGACGACGGTGACCACCATGACCAGGGTCTCGCTGCGCGGCACGCTCCGTAGTACCCGCGGGCTGATACTCGCCCAGTCGAACGTGCCGATCGACACCATGATCATGACGGCGACGAGCGCCGCCATCGGGATGATGGAGACGACGTCACCGAGCGCGGTGACAAGGATCAGCAGGAACAGGCCCGCGCTGAAGGTGGACAGTCTCGTCCGTCCCCCGGACTTCACATTGATGATCGATTGCCCGATCATGGCGCAGCCCGCCATGCCGCCAAGGAAACCGGTGCCGATGTTCGCCAGTCCCTGGCCGCGGCACTCGGCGTCCTTGTCTGATCGGGTGTCGGTCATGTCGTCCACGATCTGCGCGGTCAGCAACGACTCCAGCAGACCCACCGCGGCAAGCGTGAACGCGTAGGGCGCGACGATGCGAAACGTTTCGAACGTGAACGGCACGTCGGGTAGCCCCAGGACGGGCAACACATCCGGGAGATCTCCCATGTCACCCACGGTCGGTACCTCGATGTGGCAGACCGTCGCGATCACCGCGATGCCGATGATGGCGACCAGCGGTGCTGGCACGACATGAGTGATCCGGGGGAAGAGGTAGATCACCGCCAGGCCGGCGGCGATCATTGAATAGACCACCCAGGTCTCACCCGCAATATGAGGGCTC
>NZ_CDWRCK010000013.1:18256-31231 GCF_977927595.1 Frankia sp. CcWB3 | reverse complement strand
GAGCCCCATTACGTCCCCTCAGGTCGCAGATGGTGTCTCCGCGCAGGCCGTACCGGCCGACGTGCACCGGCCCCTCGGCGGGACGCTTGTCAATCCCGCTCCGACCCTGCCTTCCGGTCCACGCATCAGTTCGGACGACGGCGATGTTGACGGCAAGAACACTTCCCATCAGGGGTCACTTTCCTGTGGCCGGGCAGGTATTCCGGGGACTCTTTTAGCGGCCCGGGCGCCTGAATCGCTATTTTCTGGGTCGCTATCGCCTGGATCGCTATCGCCGGTGCGCGTCACGCCCACGAGTGTATCGCACCCGTCGGGATTTCCGTACCGAGCGGGAAACCGCCGGTTCGGCGCCGGAAACCAGCACGGCGGTGATCCGGACCGGTTGGACCGGTTGGCCGGCCTACCGGCGTCCGGCGCCGCGCCGGCTGGCTCCGGTCCCGGAGGTTTGTCCGCCGCCGGCGAGCCCGGCGGTGGCGGTCCGGACCCGGTCCGGCGGCCACGATCTTGATTAAGTAAGCTTTACCTTGAGTAGGTAAGGCTTACTTGCTAAACTGTCAAAAGTTGATCACATCAAGGTGGGCGGCCTGACGCTGTACCGACCGAACTCCGCGCCGGCCGCTTCCCCGTCGGGTTTCCGGGGCGTGGTGGCTGACGCCTGGCATTGACGGTTCCCGCTTCACTGTCGACGGATGGAATGGTTGTGAGCTTGCGCTTTGAGGAACCCGGGCCACCGCCGGTCGAGCCGGCCGGCCCGCCGACGACGCTCGAGTGCTGCAATGACGCCAGCCTGCCCGCGCGGGCCTCGACCGTCGCCCATCTGTTCACCGCCCAGGCGCGGCGCTCACCGGGCGCGACCGCCGTCGTGGCACCCGGAGTGCGGTTGACCTACCGGGAGCTCGGCGCCCGGGTCTTCCAGCTCGCCCGGGCGCTACGGGCACAGGGCCTCGGGCCGGAAGACATCGTCGGCATCCGGCTGGTCCGATCAGCGGAGATGATCGTCGCGGTCCTCGCGGTCATGGTCGCGGGCGGGGCGTTTGTCCCGGTCGAGCCGGCCTGGCCCGACCAGCGGCGCCGGCGGGTGCTGGCCAACGCGCGAGCCCGGCTGATCGTGACCGGTCCGGCTGCGCCGGTGGAGTCCGGCGGGCTGGTGGACGGTGTGCCCGCCGTGCCGGTCGACCTGGGCGCCTGGTCCTGGGGCGGCGAGTCGGCCGAGCCGCTCGACCTGCCGGTCCCCCCGGCGGGGCTAGCCTACGTGATCTTCACCTCCGGGTCGACCGGAACTCCCAAGGGGGCGATGATCCGGCATGACGCGATAGCCGAACGGCTGCGGTGGCAGATGACGGATCTGTTCGCCTTCGGCGAGCACGATGCGTCCCTGTTCAAGGCGCCGTTGTCGTTCGACATTTCGATCAACGAGATTCTGCTACCGCTCGTCTGTGGCGGCCGGGTGGTCGTGGCGGAGCCGGACGGTGAGCTTGACCCGGGATACCTGCTTGAGCTCATCGAGGGGGAGCGGGTCACCTTCGTCTATCTGGTGTCGTCGATGCTGGACGTTCTGTTGGAGGCGGCGGAAGGGACGTCGGCGCTCAGCTCGCTGCGGCAGGTCTGGTGCGGAGGCGAGGTCCTGACACCCGCGCTTTTCGCCCGTTTCCGCGCCCAGGTCGACACTGCGCTCTACCACGGGTACGGCCCGGCCGAAACGACGATCGGCGTCTCTTATGTGATCTACCGGGACAGCGCCGAACGGCTCGCCGCATCCATCGGCCGACCGAATCCGCATACCCAGCTCCACGTCCTCGACGACTTGCTGGCCCCGGTGCCCTCCGGCGCGGTCGGCGAGCTGTACGTGGCCGGTTTCCTGCTCGGCCGCGGTTATGTGAACAACGGGGCGCTGACCGCGTCGCGCTTTGTCGCCAACCCGTTCGCCGGTGATGGCGCGCGGATGTACCGCACCGGGGATCTCGCCCGGTGGAACAGCGCCGGCTGGCTGGAATTCGTGGGCCGGGCCGATAACCAGGTGAAGATCCGCGGGATGCGGCTGGAGTTGGAGGAGGTCGAGGCTGCGCTGGCCGGGCACCCCCGGGTGCGGCGGGCGGCGGTCGTCCTGTCCCGGGACGCCGCCGCGCCCCGGCTGCTCGCCTTCGTCGTCCCCGATGCCGATCGGGCCGGAGCCGATGCCGGCCCGGCCGGCGGGACGCTCGCCGACGAGGTGCTGGCCTGGTGTGCCGACCTGCTTCCCCAGTACATGGTGCCGAGCGTCGTGACCGTGGTCGACACGCTCCCCGTCACCGCCGGCGGGAAGGTGGACCGCCGGGCGCTCACCGACCCATGCCCGGATTTGTCGGCGGATGGGGTAGACGAGGACGCCGCCATCTAATTAAGTAAGCCTTACCTAAATTACGTCTGCCTAGTCAGCGGCGCGTGACCACAAGGAGAGACGGCATCTCATGCCGGCGGACCCAGCCTCATCGCCGGATGGGAAGCGACCCGCGACCCGCGACCCGCGAGCCGTCCCGGCGCGCGGCCTGACCACGGAAACGAGAAAGCAGTGCGAAACAGACTGAAACTCCTCCTGGCGGCGATCCTGGCCGCTACCGCGTTGGCCGTCACGGCCGGCTGCGGCAGTAGCGACGACGGCAGCGGTGGGACGGCCGCGTCGGCGAGCGCGGCGACGGGCAGTTTCCCGGTCACGCTGAAGAACAAGTTCGGTACCACGGTCATCAAGTCCCAGCCGAAGCGGATCATCGCGCTCAGCTATGAGGAGGACATCCTGGCGACGCTCGGCATCACGCCGATCGCGTACGCGAAGAACGAATACAAGCCCGACGGCGTCTTCCCTTGGCTCCAGGGAAAGATCGACCTGTCGAAGAGCGCCGCTCTGGGCACCAGCGGGGACCTGAACCTCGAGCAGATTGCCGCGCTGCATCCCGACCTGATCCTGGCCACCAACTTCTACGGCCTGGCCGACTACTACGACCGGCTCTCGAAGATCGCGCCGACCGTCGGCTACACGGATGACGCCGGCATCGCGACCTGGCAGGAGAACAGCACCATCATCGGCAAGGCCGTCGGCCGCGACGCCGACACCCGGAAGGCGATCGCCGCCATCGAGAAAATCATCCAGGACACCAGGTCGAGCCTTCCCGGCCTGGCCGGCAAGACGTTCAGCTACTCCTTCTACTACGAGCCGGGCGGGCTCGCGGTCATCGACGACCCGAAGACGGTGTCCGTCCAGCTCTACACCGAACTCGGAATGAAGCTCGCGCCGGGTGTGACGGCCAATGTAGTGGACCGGTCGCTGAGCATGGAGAAGCTCGACGCATTGGACGCGGACTTCGTGCTGATCGGTTTCGCCACCCCAGCCCTGAAAACCGAGATGAACGGCAACAAGCTGTTCACCGACATCCCGGCGGTCAAGGCGGGACGGGTCCTGCAGGTCGACGCCTTCACGGCCGGCGCGGTCAACAACCCGACGATCCTCAATATCCCGTGGCAGCTCGAGCAGCTCAAGCCGACCCTGGCCAAGGTCGCGGACAGTAGCTGACCGTCGGTGAGTCGGGGCTCGCGCGGCGCGGCCATCGCCACGCGAGCCCCCGCACTGACCTACATCCGGACCGAACCCGGACTGAATCCGGATAGGACGGCCCCGGATCGAACCCGACACCAGACCCGGACCAGGCCCGGACTCAACCCGGACGGCTCTGTTGCGTCCGGCTGGCACGACCCTGCGCTGGCGGCCAGGCATGATCAGATGGTGACTCGCGTCCGTCCTCGTCGAGCACCGGGGCTGCGGCCTGGGCGCCGGCGGCTGCCGGTTCGCCCGCGATCGTCTCCGCTGCCGGATCTGTCGTCATGCTGGTCATCTGGTGCCTCCTCTACCTGCGCGTATGCACAGAGCATCACAGTGGAGTTACACCGTTGTTCTGGCTCTGCCGCACATCCGGTGGTGACTGTGCGTTAGCCAAGGAGGATCCGGTGGCGGAGGAGTGGGAAGCCGGCGCGGCCGTGCATCTGGTGCATGATCCGCTTGGTCTTTCTGTGGAATCAGAGTTGTCAAATCGACCCTCCCGGGCTTTGGTGGACACCGACGATCGGGAGGATGGTGGCGCGGGCCGGGAGATCGAGTTGTCGGGGTGTCGGCCCGGCCGGTGTGGGGATGCCGGCGAGCCGTTCCAGCAGCCGGTCGAGGGCGGTGCTGCCGTCGTCAATGGCGGCCTGCTCGTCCTCGGTGAGCGGGATCATCGCCCGCATCTTCTGCAGGTTCTCCTTGGCCTCCAGGATCTGTGCCTTGCTGGAGCCCTTCGGGGTATAAAAGTCACATTTGGCGCAGGCCATGCGGTGCGGGCACTGCTCGAAGAAGGTGTAGGTGCAGTAGCCGTGGCCGAGGTCGTAGTGCTGCCAGGGCTCGCCGGCTGCGGCGGCCTCGGAGGCGACGGCGTCGCGGTCGACGAGGACCTCGACCGTCCGCATGTTGCGGGAGAAGTATCCCGCGTCGTCGTAGGCCCGAGTCAGCGTGGCCGGGCTGATCTTCGCGTAGAACTGCGTCGACTGCGGCGACCGGTGGCCGAGCCACGCCTGCAGCTCGAACAGCGTCATCGGCTCCTTGGCATTGTAGAGCTGGCTGGCGATCGTGGATCGGGCCCGGTGGCTTGTACCTCACCGACATCGCCGGCGGCCTCGCCGTCGGGGTCGTGAGCATCCTGGTCACCGCGCTGTTGCTGCGCCGGATTGATCCCAAGATCGCGAGAAGGGCCGACCGGGCGGCGGACTGAGGACGGGTCCGGTGCGGAGCAGTCACCTCCGTCGCGCACCGCGACCGCGGAGTTCCCCTGTTCGGCGGACGCCCCCGAAACGCTCGCGTATTCTGCGCGATCAGGACGAGGTCCCGGTGACCGCCGGGAGATCGACAAGGCTGCACTCGACAAGGCTGTTGGGGAGGCGGTGTGGACTTCGAGGACGCCGCTCTCGTGCGGCTGGCGGACGAGGCCTCCCGCGCCGCGTTGTTCGACCAGGCCGCGCTGGCCGCCGTCGCTGCCGCCGGCTACGACCATCCCGAGTTCGAGGGCCCCTACTCGGCCGTCTTCGACAGCGTCGAGCTGGTCGTGGACCTCGCTGGGTCGGTCCGGTTGCACGGGATGGTCCGGCGGCTGGAGGACCCGGTCCCCTACGAGGTTGACCTGCTGGCCGCTGGCCTGGTCGACGCCGCCGTCCCGCGGGTGACCGCCCTGTGGCGGGGCGCCGTGGTGGCCCGGTACCGGCCGGCGGGCGAGCCGGTCACCGCCGTCACGTCGCAGTGGCTATCCGGTGGGCCAGCCGGTGGGCCGCCCGGTGGGCCCGCCGGGGACGTCGCCACCGGCCAGGTGCGGGTGGCGTTCGCCGACCCCGCCGGCACCGCCACCGTCGTGCGCCGGCTGCCGGTCACCGCACCGATCCTGGCCCGCGGCGCCGGGAGCGGCGTCGCCGCTCTGCTGCGCGAGAGCGCCGTCGTCCGCCAGCGGGTGGTGGACGCCGGCGGCGAACCCAAGGCGGAACCGCACCTGCGCCGGCGGCACGCCGTGGTCGTGGTCTGGCTGCTGCCCGAGGCCGTCTTCGACGACGACGACGGCTGGCCCGGCCCAACCGCCGGTACCCCGGAACAGCTCCGGGCGGCACGACGGGCTATCGCGGCGTCCTGGCTCGCCCGTCACGGCATCGCCCTCGTCACCGCCACCCTCAGCTAGGACCTCGGAGGAAGCCATGCCCGTCGCCGCCGCGTACCCCCTTCGTCGAGGTCCGCATCGACACCTCGGCGCTGCAGCTGGTGTCCCATCGCTCACCGGGTGTGCTCGCCGTGGTCGGCGCCACCCCGGACGGCCCCCGCGGCGGGACGGCGGCGGTGAACACCCCGCGACTCGTCGGCTCCCTGGCCGACGCCGGCACCCTGTTCTCCAGCATCCAGGGCGGCGTGGTGGAGGCGAACCCGCTGTACGAGGCGCTGCGGGTCGCGCTTCTGCAGGACCCCAAGCCGAGCACGGTCTACGGCGTCCGTGCGGCGGGCACGGCGCTCGCCGAAGCGCTGGCCTCGCTGGATGCCGCCGACGACGTCACCTTCGTGGTCCTGGCCGGGACCACGGCCGTCGGAGCGCCGGCTGGCGCCGAGGCGGCGACCGGTCTGCACGCGCTGAAGGCGCATGTGGAGTCGATGTCCGCCGAGGGCAACAAGCGGATCGGTGTCGCCATGGTCGACCCGGCCCGGCCGCGTAGCGCGACCTACGTCGATGACCTGGTCGACCTGTTGACCCCGCTGCGCAGCGACTCCAGCCGGATGGTGGTGGTCGCCGCCCGCGGCGCGACCGGGGACGTGGCCGCCGCGGCGGCGGCCGCGATCGCCGGGTACCCGGCGCAGGTGTCCGTCGTGCTCAAGCGGGTCCGCGGCATCCAGATGTCGCTGGCCGGGCAGTACAGCCCAGGCGAGATCCGAGAGCTGTCCGAGGCCGGGATCATCCCGGTCATCGATCCGGCGCTCATCGTGGGGGATGGCCTGCACTTCGCGGAGGGTCGCTGCTTCACCACCGACGCCACGCAGCTGTTCATCGACACCGTCCGGACCTTGGACGACATCGACTTCCGGCTCAAGGCCGGGCTGATCGGCCTGGTGGGCGACGCCCGGATCACCCGATCCGGGCTGATCCTGCTCAAGGCCCGGATCGAGGGCATCCTCGGGCCGCTGCAACGCTCGTCGGCCATCGACGGCTTCCGCATCGGCATCCCGGTCCTGGACATCCTGACCTTGCCGGAAGGGTCCCGCTCGGCGGCCGACCAGGCGCTCGTCGCCCAGGCCCGGGCCAACCGCGCGGTGGATGTCGCGCTGGAGGTCGTGCTCGGCCCGGCCACCCACCGGATCGTCGTCACCCTCGCGCCGACCTTCTGACGTCATCGCCGCTCAACGGAAGGGGACATGCCATGCCCGACTGGAGGTCTCGGCTCGCCGTCTCCTGGCAGAACACCGACGGCGTTCACAAGATCGTCCCAGTGGACTCCTTCTCGCCGACCTTCACTCTCGGCGCGGAGGTGCTCAACTCCATCGAGGAGACGCACATCGGGGTGGTCTACACCCCGTCCACCATCACGTTCTCCCTTTCGGTGAAGGCGATCGGGGACTCCGCGGCGCAGCTTACGGCGCTGGCCCTGGCGGGCGCGCGGTTCGACATCATCCTGCAGGAGACCGAGCACGGCGCGGACTGGTCATTCACCAAGATTGTGATCAGCGACTGCGTCATCACCTCCGCCGCCCCGACGAACGCCACGATCACCGGCGCCCCCTCGTCGGTGTTCTCCGGCTTCAGCCTCTCGGCGACGGTCGAGCCCAAGTCCGGCGAGTCCGCGACAGTCCGGTGACGGCGTGGCCGAGGATGCACGCCCCGGTGCCGTCCGGGTCCGCCAGACCGGGATCGCCCTCGTCCACGCCGGCGAGCTGGTGCTTCCCGCCGCCGGCAGCGAGGCCGAGCTGGAACCGGCCGCGGTCGACCCGCGCGCGGTCGTCGAGTACCACTTCCCGGTCGTGATCGAGGTGCGCGAGGCGCAGGCGCCGGACGTCGAGGCCATCGCGAAGCTGGCCGCGCGGCACATCGTGCGCGGGCTGCGGGACTGATGACCACCCGCGTCGTGCACCCCGTCCGGCTTGTCGTCGACGCCACCCGGCTGACCGACGCCGACCTGCTGGCGGACGCCGTCGAGGCCGGCGTGACCCGGGCGGTGCGGGCCAGCCGGGGCCGGGTGCTCGACGGCCTGCCGGACGGGATGGGCGTGCGCGTGCTGCCCGCAGAGATCAGCTGGGCCGGCGCGGCGGCGTCCGGGCTCACCGAAGACCAGCGGGCCGCCGTGGAACGTGTGGTGGCCGGGGCGATCGGTCGGGCGGTGGCCGCCGCCGGGGTGTCCGACGGGGTGCTGCGCCGCACATCCGCGGCGCAGCCGCCGGTCGGTGAGGCGGTGGACGCCGCCCGGTTCAGCCGGCCGTTGCGGCGCTACGTCATCCCCTCCTACCAGGGCGGCGACGCGGCGGTCGAGGTCCTCGACGACGACGGCGGCGGCGGCGAGCCCGGGGCCGCGGCGAGCCCGCCGGGGCGGACCGAGTCGACCACCGTCTGGTCGCCGGTGACGGCCGAGAACTACGTGCGGACGGCGCTGCGGGCGGTCCGGGTCTCGTCGGTGGCGCCGTCGGCGTCTGGGCTGGTCGGCGTGCTGTTCCTTGGCCCGTCCGGGGCTTACGAGATCGGGGCGGTCCACCCGGGCGAGCAACGGGTGGAGTCGTCCTTCCCGCTCGGCCGGTTCCGCTTCCCCCGCTTCGGCCAGCGCGAGGGTGAACCGCTCAGCTTCGACCCGGGAGTGGTGTACCGGCTGCGCTGGCAGGGCAGCGCGACGCAGGCCCGGACGGTGGTCACCGACTTCTACGCCGAGTCCTGGCGGCGGGCCGCCGAGCAGGCACACCCCCGGCTACCCGGGCAGAGCGCCGCGGACCACGCCGCGGCCATCACCGACCTGGTGGACCGCGCGCTGGACACCGCCGTCGGCCGGGCCGCCCGCCTGGCCTGCTACCTGCTGCTCACCGGCCCCGGCGGCCGGCGGGACCTGGTCGAGATGGTCAGCCAGCCAGACTGGGTGCTGCCCGGGATGGAGCTCGACCTGGTCCCACTGTCAGAGACCTACCAGCTCGACGACGATGTCATCGTCGTCACCCCGGCCGGCGGCGCGCCTGGGGCGGGAGCGCCTGGTGGCCCGGAGCCAGCCGGCGGACCTGGTGGTCCGGGTGGCCCGGGCGGGTCCGGGGGCACCGCCGGAGCCGGTACCGGGCCGGGCGGCACCGGGACCGGCGACGGCGACCCGGCCCGGGCGGGGACCGGCACCGGCGAGCGGGCAGGTGGCCAGCCGGGCCAGCCGGCCGGCGTCGGGTGGCCCTGGCCGGTCAGCGGGGGCGACGGGCCGCCGCTGGTCTGCGAGCCGTTCCTGGCCGAGCCGCCGGCGCAGGACCTGGTCGGCGTCCAGGGCCTGCTGGCCCGGATGCGCGACCTCGCCGCCCGGCTGCGGGTGGGGGAGTGCCACTACCTCGGCCGGTTCGCGCTGAACTGCGTGACGATGATCGCGGTGCGGGCGCACACGGTCGGCATGGAGGGTGTCCGCAGCACCGCCACCACCCAGGTCAGCGTCCGCCACGACGGCCGCGGCAACAACGGCTACCTCGACGTTCGGCCTGGCAGCACCCCGGAGTTCGCGGCGCTGCGGACGCTCGCCGGTATCGCCACCGACCTGCACCGGTTCGCCGACGACCTGATGGCCGCCTACCAGGAACCGGAGAACCTCCGGCTGGTGAAGGTGCGCCCCGGCGGCGAGCCGTACGCCGGTGGCTGGGCCTGGCGCTTCTGGTCGGAGCTGTCGGAGTCCCTGCTCGACGCGTTCACCCTGCTCTACGCCGAGACCTGCCGGGTGCTGCTGCTACAGCAGCTCCGCTCCTCCCGCCACGGCATCGACGGGCGCCGCGGCGCCGGCTTCGACGCCACCGCGGCGGCCTTCTCGTCCACCCTGGCCATCCTCGGCGAGTCGGTCGTGGTGGTGACCACACTGCGGCACGCGATCACGCACTCCGAGGCCGTGCTCGTCACCGGCTCGGTCCGCGACGTCCTGTCGGTCAGCCAGACGATCCCAGCGGGCGACGGGATGATGTTCGTCGAGCTGCCGGCGCCGATCCGGTCCGTCCCGCCACGAGTGCTGGCCGTCGCCGGTGACGCCCTCATCGAACGCCGCGGTGGTGACCGGGTGGTGCGGTTCCGGGACCGGGTCTGGACCGCCGCCGATCTGGACGCCGAGATCAACCTGCGGCGGGCGGTGGTCAACCAGGTCGACCCGCTGTTCCTGCAGATCGGGGACCTGGAGCCGCTGTACGCCCGGGCCCAGCGCGAACCGGCGTTCGTCGAGGAACACCTGCGGAGCCTGCTCACCCAGATGTCCGAGGCGAACGCCCGGATGCTGGCGCAGGCATCCGACCCGGCGGAGGGCGCCTACTTCGCCGTGGCGGCCTCGCAGTACGTCTGGCGCGAGGGCGGCGCCGACCGGCGCGGGCTGCGTTTCCAGCTGCAGGGCATCCACGCGTTGGCGGACGAGCAGCTTCGCACCGCGGCCCGCAACGACCGTCTCTACGTGCTGGGGATCAACCGGGCGGTGGGCCGCAAGGCCGCCCTCGACGACCTGCTGGTCATCGCCTCCACCGCGGGGATCATTGTGCTCGGCCTGCTCTGCGCTCCGCTGGGCGCTGTCGCCGCCGGAGCGATCACCGGCCTGGCCGGCCTGGCGCTGACCGCTGGTGATCTCGTCGAGGCCGACCGCCAGAGGGACCTGTACCGGGCGCTGGAGGACCCGGAGCTGTTCCATCGCTGGCAGGAGGTACAGGTCGCGCAGCTCATGGCCGCCCTGAGCGTCGCCTTCAGCGTGTTCGACGTGGTCGCGGTCGGGCGCGGCGCCCGGGCCATCGTGGCCAGCGCCCAGCACGGCCTGCGGGTCGCCGAGCGGGCGGGCCTGGCGGCGGGAGCCCGGTCGGTCGCGCGCAGCGGCCGCCGCGAGGTGCTGCGCGGCATGACCGAGCAGGTGCTGGCGCAGGCGGTGCGCCAGGCGGTCACCGACACTGCGGTGCTGGCCGTGATGTCCCTGGTCCTGCCCCGGCTGATCACCCCGGTGCTGGTGCCCTGGATCCGCCAGCAGGCCGTCGACCACGGCATCTTGGCCGAGGTCGACGCGGCCCTCGGCCCGCTCGCCGCCGGCCTGCCGGCACCGGCCCCGTGGCGGGTGGACCGGTGGTGGGCGGGGCACCAGCGGACGATGGGGAACGATGACCATCACCCCCGGGCTGCTCTCCGGCGCCCTGAGCCGCGCCGCCCGCGAGCACGCCGCCACCCTGGAGGCGCTGCAGCGGGCGCTCGACATCGTCTCCGGGCAGCGCCCAGCGGTGCTGCGGGTGGAGGCGCTGGCCGAGCGTGTCGTGCTCGCCTTGGCGCACCACCACGAGAGCCGGGTCGCGGGCACGCTCAGCCGGCTGGAGGAGTCGCTGGCCCGGCTGCTGGACGACGTCGAGGACCTGCGCGCCGGTGGCCGGGCCACCCGCCAGACCGCGCAGCGCCAGGCCGACCTGCACGTCCTAGCCGACGCCATGGAGCAGCTGCAGAACTTCGAGGAGGCCGTCCGTCACGACCTGGACCGCGGCGAGCTGCCCGAGACGGCGGCGGCCGTGTTGCGGGAGGCGTTCGATGCCCTACCGGCGCCCGCCGCCGCGACCGCCGGTAGGGCATCGCGACCGCGTGGCCGGGCGGCGGGAACCGGCACCCGCGCAGGTGCTGCGGCGACTGGGACGGTGGCGACCGGACGCGCGGCCACACCGGCCGCGAGCCCGGCTGCGGGCGGCCCATCGACTCCCCCGCCGGGACGACGCGGTGGCCGGGTGGCGGCACTCAGTCCTGAGGAGCAGGCCCGCGCCGCGGCGGCCACCGCCCGCGACGCGCTGGAATGGGCGCACCAGCTGCGGGAGGCGTGGAGCCGCGGCCTGACCTTCGAGCCGGAGTCCCGCCACGCCGTCCCGCTGGGCTGGCCGGACCACCCGCTGCTGGTGGCGGAGATGCGCCGGCTGGACGACGCGGTGACCGCGTTCCGGTCCGGCCGGCGACCCGGCGTCCCGGTCAGCCAGGCGGAGGCGACCGCCCTGCGCGAGGTGGTGCATCGGGCCAACGAGGTGCTCCGGTCGTTCGGCCGCCGGTTCGAGGTGCTGCACGGCGGCAGCGAGCGGATCCCGCCGACCCGGCCGGTGCCCCCGGCCGCGGAGGCCGCGCTGGCCCCGGGGTCGCCGGGGGCACTCGCTGTCGCGGCGCGTCGGCGGGTCGCCGCGCTCACCGCCACCGCATCGCCGTCGCACCTGTTCGACGCGCTGGAGTTCGCGCCGCTCGACGTGACCGCCTCCGGCGGCCTGGGCGCCCCGCTGGCCCGGGACCTGCCCGGCATCGGCCTGGAGGCGCTGGCCCTGACCCCGGAGCAGATCCGCGCGCTGCCCACCAACCCGCCCTGGCTGGCCAGCCGGCTGGCCGCAGCCGTCGAGGGCTGGGAGCGGGCGCACCTGGTCGGGCCGGGCTTCGGCGGCGAGCTGTTCGCCGGCCTGATGCTGGCCCCGGAGGGGGTCAACCAGACCGCCCAGAACCGGATCATCGAGGAGGCCCTGCGGGTGGCCGCCACCGTGGTCGCCGACCCGGAGGTGACCGTCCGCGCGGAGGGCCGGCGGCTGGCGGTCCCGCTGCGGGACGGGTCCTTCGAGTTCGTCGACGTGCTGCACCGGGTGACGTACGACCTCGACCAGCCCAGCGGGGTGCCGCTGCTGTTCGTGATCGAGGTCCAGCCGGACGGCCACTGGCGGGTCACCCAGAACGACCTGCCGCCGGGGTCGTTCCGGGGCGACGCCCCGACCTCGGGGACGAGGTGACCGGACATGCCCGAGTCGAGCTTCGTGACCTACGGCCGGATGCCGTCGGCGATCCTGTCCGACGGGGTGCTGGTGATCCCGCTGTGGGTGGTCGGCGCCATGTCGATCAGCGAGAGCTACCAGCTCCCCCCGGTCGGATCCACCGGTCACCGGGCGGTGGCCCAGGTGCACGACGACACCATCACGATGACCGCGTCCCTGGTCGGCCCCGAGCGGTTCGCCTGGAAGCTCGGCCTGGAGCAGCTCGCGGAGGCCAGCAAGCGCGGGTCGGCGCTGGGTGCCTTCACCGGCGGCAAGGTGGGTGGGCTGATCCTGGTCACCACGCTGACCATCCGCACCGACATCCAGGTGCAGAGCTTGTCGTTCTCGGTCAGCGCCGCCAAGCGTGAGGTGATCGACGTCCAGCTCACCCTGGCCCACCTGCCGCTGCCGTCGCTGCTGGGCAAGCTGCTCGACGTCGCCGCCGTCGGCGTCGGCGCGCTGGTCGA
>NZ_CDWRCK010000013.1:0-18173 GCF_977927595.1 Frankia sp. CcWB3 | reverse complement strand
TGAGGCGTTGTCAGGTGAAGCACGGTCAGGTGAAGCACGGTCGGTTGAAGGAGGACACGATGGCCCGGCTCAGCCCGGTCGTGGTGCGCACGCTGGTGCCGCCGGCGCCGTCCGCGGCCGCCGCGCCACCGCCCGGGTACACCCTGCTGGACACCACGCTGAGCCAGGGCCTGCCGGCCCGCTTCCCGCTCAGCGCCCGGCTCACCCTCGCCCTGGTGCTGCCCACCGGGCTGGCCCGCCCGTGGCTGCGCGCGGACCCGGCGACTGTGGTCTCGACCAGCGAGGAGCCACCGCCCGACGGTGCCAGCCGGCGGCCGGGGCTGGCCGACGCCGCCCGCCCCCCGATCCGGCTGGTGCTGGTCGCCGACGGCCGCCGGGTGTCCGAGGTCCCCCTGGTCCGGGGCGCGGAGCGGCTGCTGCCGGCCGACCCCGGCCGGCCCGCCGAGATCGCCGTCCGGCCGCTGGGCTGGCGGGTGACCGCGGGCGCGCTGGTCGGCCCGGGCACGTCCGGGTCCTGGCTGCGGCTAGCCTGGCGCAGCGTCGGCACGGCGCCGGACTACCCGCCGCGCCCGCCGCGCCGTCCGGGGGAGCCGTCGCCGGCGCACGCCGTCGGGTTCGGCCCGTCGGTGCCGGCAACCGCGACCCAGGAGTGGCGATGAGCCTGCTGACCGGCTTAGGGACCGGTGCGCTGACCGGGAACCACCCGGGGTACGTGGTCACTTTCCACGAGGTGGACGCCGCGGGCGGCGTGACCGACCCGCCGGCCATCATCCTGCACAGCGACGCCGTCGAGGCGGAGATCTCCGCGCCGCTCACCGGCGACATCCAGAGCGGCTCGGCGACGGTCGCGTTCGCCGGGCTGACCGACACCGACCACCAGACGCTGGCCGCGCGTACCGCCGACGGCGCGGCCCGGCTCGCCGTCGCCCGGGTGCACCTGTTCTGGCGGGACACCAACAGCTCGGTTGGCGGGTACCTGACCAACCTGCTCGGCATCGGTGCGCTGACCGCCGGGCTGGGCTCGGCCGGCGCGTCCGGGGACACCCTCGCCCCGGTCCGGGTGGCGGAGCTGGCGGTGACCGGGGTGTCCCGGCGGCGCGGCAGCCGCCGCTACGAGACTGTCGTCACCGGCACCGAGCGGGTCGCCGTCGCGACCACCACCCGGCTGCGCGAACCGCTCAGCGTGGACGGCCTGGAGACGGCGGCCCGCCGGCTGGCTGAGCTGGCCGGGGTGCAGGCGGTCACCCACCCGGTGACCCCGGCCGACCCGGCGGTCCGGCCCGGCGAGATCCGGTTCACGGCGGCCCGCGGCGAGCGGGTCCGGGAGGCGCTGGTGCGCCTCGCGCGGCGTTGGGAGCTGGCCACCGGCCGCCACGGGCGGGGCCTGCTGCTGGTCCGCGACGGCGCGCTGCACGTCGGCGTCCGCCCGATCCCGCTGCGCGGCGACCCGCCGGCGCTGACCCACCCGACCGGGCTGCTGTCGGTCGAGGCGCTGCCTGCCCTGGTGCTCGACGCCGGCGCGGACGGCGGCACCGAGCCCGCCCGCCGCGACCAGTGGCTGGTCCGGCTGCGCGGCCGCCCCGACATCCGGCCCGGCGACGTGGTCACCTTCGACCCGCCGCCAGGGTGAGGGCACGGTGCAGCCCAACCTGGCCTCCGCGCTGCTGGGCGCCTTCGCGGCGCCGCTGACCGGCCTGCTCGGAGAGGGCACCGGCGCTCGCGGGTACGTGACTGGGGTCACCCACACGCTCAGCTGCTCGGCCGGCTTCCTCACCGAGCTCACCTGGTCGGCCTGGCCGCCGGCGAGGACGGCTGGGACCGGCGTACTACCCCGGCCACGGCCGGCGCGGTGACCGGCGACGGCGCCCCGCCCACCGACCATCCCGACCCGGTCGTCGCGCTGCGCGCACAGCTGGAGGACGGCATCCAGCGCCGGCTGGCCACCCTGGAGGTCGCCGAGGTGGGTGAGGTTCGGGCGCACCGCCCGGCCGCGCAGGGGGATGCCGCCGCGCAGCGGGTCACCCTGTGGCAGGGCACCACGCCGGCGTCCGACGGCGCCGGGCACGGTGCCGTCCGGCTGCCGGTCGACCGGGCAACTCCGCTGGAGAAGACGAACGTGCCGTACGCGACGCCGTTCGCCTGGGGCCGCTACGGGCTGGTGGTGCCGCGCTACCCCGGCACCCGGGTGGTATCGGTGCATCGGCACGGGCAGCCGGACGACCCGGTCGACGTCGGCGCGGTGTGGCCGGACGGTGCGGGGCCCGACGCCCAGGCCGGCGACTGGTGGCTGTCGCTGCCAGCGGAGGTCCCGCCGGGGGAGCGTGCCTCGCTGCCCGCGGCGGCCACCCCGGTCCCACCGTCCGGCAAGGCCACCAACGACCTGGTGGACGCCGACGGCCACCGGGTGATCGAGGTCGGCAACCTGCGGCTGCGGATCGGCCCCGATGGCCTGGCCCCGGCCGGCACCAGGCCGACGCCCGCGCCGGACAAGGTCGTGCTGTCGGTGGAGCACTCCGACGGGACCACCCTGCTGGAGTTCACCGACTCCGGTGACGTCCGGCTAGTCGCGAAGGGCACGCTGACCCTCGCCGCGGCCAGCGTGGTCATCAAGGCCACCCAGCAAGACGTCGAGATGTCCGGCAAGAACGTCAAGGTCAGCGTCGACGAGCAGATGAAGGTGGAATGAGGATGCCGGCAGTGATCACGACCGGGGCCACGGTGGCCTGCTCGCTGCAGGGCCAGGTGGTCGTCGCCAACTCCGGTCCGGTGAAGCTCCTGGTGGGCGGCGAACCGGTGGCGCTGCAGTCCGGGGTGTCGAGCTGGACCGTGCAGCCGGGCTCCTGCACGGCCACCAACCCGGCCGGCGGCAGTCCCTCGCCCTGCACCTCGGTGGCCGCGCCGACCGCGGGGGTGGCGACCAAGCTCGTGGTCGGCGGCGTTCCCGTGCTGCTGGAGACGCTGTCGGCGCCCAGCGTCGGGTCGGCGGTGCCGCCGCCCGCGCATGCGGTCAGCGTGCAGCGCACCTCCACCACCACGCTGCAGGCGGTCTGAATGGCAGCACGGGACCCCCGGGCCCAGGACGGCCCCGAGGCATCCGCCCTGCGGCGGCGGGTGCTCGGCTGGGGCCTGGCCAGCGAGCCGACCCAGCCGGGCCTGGACCTCGGGCGCGACCTGGTGCTGCGGCCGGCGCCGGGCCGGGGTCGAGACCTCGGCGTCGTCGAGGGCTTACCGAACCTGGTGCAGGCGTTGGAGATCGCGCTGACCACCGGGCTGGGCGACGACGTCTTCAACACCGGGTTCGGCTTCGACGGCCTGCGGATGCTGGCCGGCGACGTCGACCCGCTGCTGGTCCGGGAGGGGGTCCGGGTGGCTGTGGTGGACACCCTGCGACGCGATCCGCGGGTCCGCCGGATCATCGACGTGACCCTGGTGGACGAGCGCGGCGAGCCAGGTCAACCGGGCGACGTGGGCTCGCGGCGCACCGCCTCGGTGCGCGCCACGTTCGAGGCGGCCAGCGGCGACCCCCTGGCACTGTCCGTCGACGGGGTGGTGCCGGGTGTCTAACCCGACGCCGCCGGACCTGCCGCCCGTCGATGTCGTCGCCGTGGACGCCGCGGTGCTGCGGGCCACCGGCAGCGACGACGTCGGGGTGACGGCCGGCGGGTTCGTGCCCAAGCCGTTCACCCGGATCCTGGCCGAGAAGTTGGCCCTGGCCCGCGGCATCCTCGGCGAGGACGTCGACCTCACCTCGGCGTCCGTGCTGCGCAAGATCCTGGAGATCTCCGCCCTGGAGGATGCCCGCACCTGGGCGGCGCTGGGCGCCATGTTCGACAACAGCTTCATCGCCACCGCCACCGGCGAGGCGCTGTCCCTGCTGGGGGCGGAGGTCGGGCTGGCGCGGCCGTTCGGCGAGGCCCGCGGGCGGGTCACCCTGCAGCTGAACGGGACGCTCCCGGCCGACGTCGCCGAGGTGCGCATCCCGGCCGGGGCCCGGATGCTCACCCCCGGCGGGCACGACGCCGCCACCGCCGAGCAGGTGGTGCTGACCAGCGCCCAGCGGGTCGCCGAGGTGGCGGTAAGCGCCTTCCAGCCGGGGCCGGAGGGCAACCTGGACCCGCTGGTGTCCACCGTGACCGGCACCTTCCCGCAGCGGCTGGAGCGATGGAACCTGCTCGACCCCGCGCTGGCCGGCTACGCCGCCCTGGTGGCGCGCACCGACGGGCAGGTGACGGTCGGGATCACGCACAGTGCGCCGCTGACCGGAGGCACCCTGCGCTGGCCGGACGACCGCTACCGGGCGCTGCTGCTGCGGGCGCCGCGCAGGTCGCGGTGTCCCTGGTGCCCGGTGTCCGGCAGGTGCAGGTGCGCGACGGCCTGGGCGGCCTGGACCTGAACCAGTCGGTGTTCGGCACGCTGAGCTTCCTGGACGGGGTGTTCTCCACCGAGCGGGACATCACCAACCCCTTCTACCTGACCGTGCTGGTGGCCGAGACCCCGGCGGCGATCTGGGCCGGCCCGGGCGGGGTGCGGGAGGCCGTGCTGGCGGCGATCGAGGACGTCCGCCCGATGGGGATCTTCCCGTCGGTGGAGCGCGGCGACGCGGTGTCGGTGTCGCTGTCCGCGGATATCCTGGTGCGCGACGTGCCGTTGCCCAGCGGTGGCACCCAGGTGGTCAACGCCTCCCCGGCCGCCCAGGAGCTCAAGTGCCGGCTGTCGGAGCAGGTGCGCGGGTACGTCATGGGGCTGTCCTTCGGCGAGCCGGTGCGGGCGGCCGAGGTGAGCTACGCGCTGATGAGCGTTCCCGGCGTGCAGGACGTGCGCGACCTGGCCCTGCTGTGCTGGCCCGGGGACCTGGACGACGCCGGGGTCCCGGGGGCGGGGGCACGGTCCGGCTGGGCCCCGGCGAGAACGTCGTGGTGGGGCCGACCAGCATCCCGACCTACGTGGAACAGCTCGACGAGCTGCGGATCGCGACCCGATGACCCCGCACGACCCGATGACGGTCGCGGACCCGGACGGCCCGCGGTCGGCGTCCTTCGTCAACCTCGCCGACCACCTCACGGGGGTGCTGTCGGCCGGTGCCGCGCACGAGTCCTTCCCGCTGGACGACACCGGCACCGTCCGGCTGACCTGGGACCGCGAGCCGCTGGTGCTGCTCACCCTGGAGCGTGACCTGGAGCTCGACGAGCTGGCCGTCGAGGTCGGCCTGCCCGGGCCGGAGTCGGACGGCTCGGGCGGGCCGCAGGTCACGATCCCGGTCCGGTACGCGCCGTTCAGCGAGCGGGGGGGCGATGCTGCCGGTGTGGCCGTTCGTCTTCGCACCGGCGTTCGACCGGTTGGCGCTGCAGGTCAAGGCGCGGTGGGTAACCGCCGGCGGGCCGGCCACCCCGGTTGCGCCGCGCGAGCTGCGCGCCCTGCTGTCGGTCACCCTGGTGCAGGGCACGATGGGCCGGCTGCTGTACCTGATCGGTGCCGAGAAGGCCCGGCTGCGGTGCGCGGCACGGGAGGTCAGCGCGTCCCGGGCGGTGGCCAACGCCCGCCGCGCGGCCCTGGACCGGCACGGCGCCGACCTCGGGGCGGCGCGGTTCGGTGACCGGTTGCTCGGCCGGAGCGGGCTGCCGCCGCAGGTGTTCACCGGTCCCCGGACCGAGCCAACCGGGTTGGAGAACGACGAGGACTACCGCCGCCGGCTGCTGGCGCTGCGCGCCTTCTCGATGCCGACGCCGGCCGGCGTCGCCGAGGCCGTCAACGGCAGCGGCGGCCCGCAGGACAGACCGCGCGGATGGCTGGGCGAGCTCGGCGCGACCCGCCGGGTGCGGATCGTCGAGCAGGTGCGGCCGTACTCGGTCGGGCTGCTGCTGATGTCGGCGTCGCCGGCCGGCGAGGCGGCCGCGCGCGCCGCCCGGCTGGCGTTCCTGGCCCAGGTGCGGCGGGACCGGCTGGTGCTGCCGGCGTCGACCCCGGCCACCGACGAGGCGTACCGCGGGCGGCTGCTGCCGCCGGCGCAGCGGGCCGCGCTGGAGGCGCTGGGGTCGGCGCTGCGGGCCGGGTACTTCTTCGACGGCGACACCGCCGGCGCTGGCCCCCGGTCTGGCCCGTTGCCTGGAGCTGTTCGCCGCCTGCCGGGCGCAGCTTGGCGACCGCCGGCGGTGGAGCCTGGTGCGCAGCCAGGACCCGGCCGGCGGCAGCGCCTACGAGCTGGGACTGAGCGCCGACATCGTGGTCCCGGTTGACACTGAGGCGGTGTTGAAGGCGGCGCTGCTGGCGTTCCTGCCGGGTCGCGACCTGCCGGCCACGGTGCGCGACGCGCTCACCGCCGGCGCTGCGGCGGTACGTGCCGGCACGGGGGCGGTGCTGGCGCTGCTGCAGGCGTGCGGGGCGGCGACCGTCCGCAAGGCCGGCCGGGTCGGCACCGCGGTGAGCCACCTGGCGCTGGTGGACCTCACCGCGCCCGGCGGGCAGGACGTCCCGGTCGGCGGCCGGAGCCAGGTCGCCGGGCTCGGCGCGGCGGAGCCGGGGTCGGGACGGCCGCTGGTGCTGCTCGGCCGGGCGCACGCCGGCGGCCTGGCGGTCGCCGCCGTGGACGCCCGCGGCGGGACCCAGGTCCTTGCGCAGAACGGCTTCCCGCCGGGCGCCGAGGACGCCGTCGTGCTGCGTGAGGACTCCGGCGGGTCCGGTGGCGAAGGCCCGGGCGGAGGTCGGCTCGGCCGGGCCGTGCTGACCTACCCGGCCGAACGGTCGATCCTGGTCGTCGAGGTGACCAGGGGCGAGGATGGCCTGTCCATCGACGCAGTCGTCACCCGCGACCAGTTGCTCGCCTGGACACACGCGGTGCCGATGCGGCTGGCGGGCAGCAGCGGTCCCGTGCTCCTGCTGTACCACCGGACGACCGGCTCGCTGTCCGTGCTGGCGGTGGACGGCCCCAGCCTGGGCCGCTGGACGCACCTGGCTCCGGTGGCGGCGCCGGGCGGCGGCCACGACGACGTGCTCTGCTACGACAGCGTGAGCGGCGACCTCCACGTGCTCGCCCTTCGTCTCCGGCCGGACGACCGTGGGCTGGAGGTCACCGTCCGCTGGAAGCGGCCGGGGTGGCGGCCGGGGCTCACCCTGCTGGCCGCGCTGCCCGGCGACCAGGTGCTGGGCGTCGACCGGGATGCCGGCCGGGTGGAGCTGTGGTCGTCGTTCGCCGACGGTGTGCCGGTGCTCGCGGCGTACCACCAGGTGGGACGGCGGAGCGTGACCCACCTCGCGGCACTCTCCGGCGTTGACTCTCCGCAGAGCCCTGCCGTGTTGGCCTATGACCGCGCCCGCGCAACGGCGACCGTGTGGCCGGACCTCGGTCCGGGCGGCACGGTCCGACGCCCGGACACCCCATGGGAGGAGGCGTCGCCCTCCGCCGCGGTGAACGCCGGTCTCGGCGACGGTGTGGGCCGCTCCGCGCTTGACCTGGCCCTGGACGAGGCGCTGAGGGCGTGGCAGGCGGCTGGGCACCCGCCGTGGCAGGTGGTTCGGGGCAGCGAGCAGCGCGGGTCCTGGGAAGCCGTCGCGGCACCCGGCCTGGTCGCGGTGCTGACCGGGGCCGGGCTCGCGGTGGCCACCCCGGAGTCGGACTTCGCCGCGCAGGCCGTATCCGTCCCGGACTCCGAGGTCGCGACGCTGCGCATCGACCTGTCGATCGGGGCGCTCTGGCGTGCCGGCGACGGGGCACGGGAGGCCCTCGACCTGGTGCAGGCGCTCGCCGGGCACGGGCTGGCCGCGGCCGTGGCGTAGCGGTGCTGGAGACCAACCGCGTCCTGGTCGTGGTGTCCACCCGCGGCCTGCCGCTGGGCGGCCTCAACCTGTCCGGCCGGCGGACCTCCGGCGTCAGCTGGCACGCGCTGCCGGTGACCGGGCTGCCGGCCGCGATCGACTCCGGCGGCTCCGCGGCGATGGTGCGCCCGGCCGGCACCGGGATCACGCTGCTGGTCACCCTCGCCTACCGGAGCAGCGAGCTGGCCGACCCGTACCAGGTACGGCTGGAACTGCCGGCCGGCGCGACGCTGAACCTGGACCAGTACGAGTTCCTGATGAACGTGGTCGAGCGGACCGTGCCGGCCGGGATCCAGGCGAACACGTTCGCGATCCGGCGCCGCCACCTCGACGTGGACGGCGACGGGACCGCCGACCCGCTGCCGGTGACCACGGCCCGGGTGTTCCGCCGCTTCCGCCGGACCGGCGTCCGCCGCGGGTGACCGGATCCGGCGCGGGTGAACGTCGAGGAGGTCTTCAACCCCTTCGGCCGGCCGGGCCGGGCCCGTGGACCCCGGCCGGGCCTGCACGCGGCGCTGACCGCGCTGCTGCGGGACTCCCCGCGGCTGGTGCTGGTGCACGGGCCGCCCGTCGCCGGCAAGTCGTCGCTGGTGGAGGAGGTCCTGCTCGACCTTGGCTGCTCGGCGGTGACGACCACCTGCGACCGGCGGTGGACGGCGGCTGAGCACCTGCTGGACGCGGCGGTCTCGCTGGCCGGTCTGGGCGCCGCGCCGGACGGCTGGGACGCCGTGACCCGGGCGGTGGCGCCGATGGGCGTGCGTGACTACCTGGACAACCTGCCGGGACGGCGCCGTGCCGGCATCCCGGGTGTGCCGGTGGGCCGGCTGGTGGGGCAGCTAGGCCGGGCCGGCCACGCCTGGGTGCTCGACGACGTGCACAAGCTGCCCGCGGACGGCTGGCAGGCGGTACTGGCCGCCGTTCCGGGCGGTCCGGGTCCGGTGGTGATCGCGGTAGGCACGGCGGCACCGGCCTGGCCGGGTGCCAGGCCGAGCGGTGCTGGGCCGAGCGGCGTCCCCGCCCTCGCGGTGCCACCGTTGTCCGCACCGGAGATCGAGGCCGGGCTGAGGGCCGGCTTCGCCGCCCTGGGCTTGGTCGTGCCGGCAGCCGTGGTGGCGGCGTGGGCTGCCGACCCCGGACTCGGGGCGGCGCGCTGCCAGGCGTTGGCCTACCAGGTTGCGCTGGCTGTGGGTGCCCATGCCCGGCCGCCGGGCGCGCCGGCGCGGACCGCCGTCGGCGAGGACCTCTGTGCCGCGGCCACCGAACGGTTCCGCGGCACGTGGACGTTGCGGTGAGGACCGGGCGCTCCCAGGCCCGGCGGGAAGGTGGACCCGTCAGTCCGGCCGGAAGGTGGACCCGTCCAACGACAGGAAGCTGCCGTGGGTGCTGCGGGCGACCACGGCGCCGGTGTCGAGGACGTCGATGCGCGTGGTGCCCGCGGAGCTGAAGACGCTGAAGATCTGCCGGGTGCTCGGCCGGTAGCCGGGTGGCAAGGTGAAGATCAGTGACGCGGCGACGGTGGCCTCCGCACCACCGGTCAGCGCCCCGCGCAGGTGGACCACGCCGGACCGGTCCTTCAGGTAGCCGGGCGGGTTGAATTGCAGGTCGTCGGTGGTGGTGGCGCGCCGCCAGGTGCCGGCCAGCGGCGGCGTGGTCCAGGCCTCGCTGAACGGGGTGTCGAGCCGGCGCAGCTCGGTACGGATCTCGCCGAGCAGGTCGTGCAGGTCCGCCCGGACCCGGGCCAGCTCGGTCAGCGACACGCGGCCGTCGGCGCTCAGCCCGTCCAGGTCGCTCTCGATCCGGTGGAAGCGGAGGTTGAACCCCTCCTCGGCTCCGTTCCGCTCGGCCTGCACCGTGCTGACGCCGTCAAACCAGTCCTGGTGGTGGAAGCTGCGCGTGAACCTCGGCACCACGTTGGGGTCCTCGCGCGGGAACTCGGTCGTGTAGTCGAAAACCACCTGCGCCTCCACGCTCTCGTGATCCAACCTGCCGGTTCGCACGATACCGAGCCGGCCATGGCGATCAGGCCCAAATGACGGCCCGGGTCCGAGTCGCAACAGCCGAAGGTGTCCGGCAGCCGACGAGGGCAGGTCCCACTCGACAGGCTCAGGCGCCGCGCCGCCCGAGTAATGTGATCTTGGGTTACCTGCGCTCTGGTGGATGCGTTCGACGACAACTACGGGTGGGCGATGGCAACGGCGTTCGACGGGTGGGAGGCCGGCGCCACAGTCCGGATCCTGCCACAGATTTTCCACGTGTTCGGCGTCGGGTCCGTGCCGATGGCCGACGGCCGGGTGCTGGTCTTCGCGAGCGTTGCCGCACCAGGTACCGAGTTGGTGAGGTTGACCCCGCAGGGGCAGTCGGCGGGGCAACCGATCAGTCTGGAGTCGGACGACTTCGTCGGCACCGTCACGCCGCTCGTCCTGCCCGACGGGCGCCGGATGGTGGCCACCGGGACCGCTGTGAACGTCGAGGACGGCCCGCACGAGAGCCACACCGAGTCGCACATCCGCCTGTGGGCCGCTGACACCGGCCAGCAGGTGGGGCCGACCGTGCCCGGTCAGGGGCGGTGTATGACGCAGCTCAACCTTGCTGACGGCCGGCGGCTGCTGATCTTCGGCGAGGACGAGGGATCGGTCGTCCTGCTGGACCTGCCCGCCCTGTCCGTCGTCGCCCGGCTGCCGTGGCACCCCTTGGACCAGTTCGACTTGCTGAGGTGCCTGAGCGTCGTTCACCTGGACGGCAGGGCTCACCTGGTCATGGCCAGTGCCTTCGGCGCCCTGCGACTGTGGAGCATGGACTGGCTGACCGACGAGCACGCCCACATGACCGAGGTTGCGCGTGACGCCGGGGCGGAGCTGGGGGCGGCGGTGGTGGTGCCGGGTGCCGACGGCCAGCCGCTGCTGGCCCACAGCTTCGGCCGTCTCGTGGTGTTACGGGACGTGCGAACCCTCGATCCCGTCGGGCTGCCGCGCGTCCTGCCTGGCGGCGTTCGTGAGCTGGCCGCGCTGCCGCTGCGGGACGGGCGGACGCTGCTCGCGGCCGGCATCGACGGGGGGGACATCGTGCTGTGGGATCTTGCCAGTGGCCAGCAGGTCGGCCCCCCACTCGCCGGCCACGAGTCCGGTGTCACCGCGCTGGCCGCGGTCCCGATGCCGGACGGGCGCTCGATGCTGGCGTCTGGCTCCGTCGACAGCACGGTGCGGTTGTGGACGCCGGAACGGTCGGCGCCGGTCGCGCAGACCGTGACCGGCCACGCGGGTCCGGTGCTGGCGCTCGCCGCGGTGGGCGGGCTCGCCGGCGGGAATGCACCGCTGGCCTCGGCCGGCCAGGACCGTTCAGTGCGGCTGTGGAGGGCTGACGGCGAGCCGGTGGGTGAGCCGCTGCTGGGTCACACCGGGGCGGTGTTGTCGGTCGCGGCCCCACCCGGCAGCGCGACGACCGGTCCGCTGGTGGTCTCGGGGAGTGGGGACCGGACGGTGCGCCGGTGGGACCCGGTGACCGGGGTGGCGGTCGGGGCGCCGCTGACGGGCCATTCGGGGGCCGTGCGGGCGGTGACGGCCGGCGGGCAGCCCGGTCAGCCGCTGGTGGTCTCGGCCGGTGTCGACGCGACGGTGCGGCGGTGGGACGCGGCGACCGGGCAGCCGGTCGGCCAGCCCCTGCGTGGCCACGAGGGTGCTGTGCTCGCGGTCGTCACGCTCGTCGCCGGCGTCCCGATGATCGCTTCAGGCGGCGACGACGGCACCGTCCGGTTGTGGAATCTCCTGACCGGCGCGGCGCTCGGGCGGCCGCTGACCGGGCACAACGGTGCGGTACGCGCCCTGGCCGCGCTGGTGGTCGCCGGTCGGCCGCTGCTGGTCTCCGGCGGGGACGACGCGGCTGTGCGGCTGTGGGACCCGGTGGCGGCCACCGCGGTCGGAGAGTTGCGGGGTCACACCGCCGGTGTGCGGGCGGTGGCGGCCCTCGCCGGCGGTGGGGAGCCGCTGGTGGCGCCTGGAGGGGACGACCGGTCCATCCGGCTCTGGGACCCGGTGTCGTATACCCAGGTGGGTGCCGCGCTCGTCGACCACACTGACGGAGTTCGTGCGCTGGCATCCCTGCGGCTGGCGGACGGCAGCGAGAAGCTCGCGTCGGCCGGCGCCGACGCCACCGTCAAGCTGTGGACCTTCTGACCCGGCGGGCCGGGCGGCGAGGCCGGCCCGTGGCACGGCGGATGGGTGCCACCTCATGGCATGGGGAAGGCTCCCGGTGCTGCTGGTCGGGTCCTTACGGCGACCGGGCCGGCGGGGTTACTGAGAGCTGCGGGGCCGACGGTTGACCTTGTCGCCCCGGTGACGGGGTGGGTCGAGGGGACGGTGCCATGTGCCACATGTTCGCGATGAGCAGTGGGCGCAAGCGGGTGAGCGCGACGTTCTGGCTGCTGGACGCCACGGACAGCCCGCGGGGGCGGGATGTCCGCCCGCCCGACGGGGCCGGCCTGGGCACGTTCGACGGGGACGGCGAGCCGTACCTGGCGAAACAGCCGATCGCGGGCCGCGCTGACACCGCCTTCGCGCGGGAGGCCCGCAACGTCCAGTCCACGACCTTCGTCGCGCATGTCCGCCATGCCTCCACCGGCGCGGTCGACCTCCGCAACACCCACCCGTTCGTCCAGGACGGCCGGATCTTCGCCCACAACGGGGTGATCGAGAACCTGGAGGCGCTGGACCTCGAGACCGCCCGTGACCAGCTCGTCAAGGCCGCCGGGGTCATCGAGGACAGCGTCATCGATCTGGTCGGGAAGATCGGCCGTGCCGTCCTGGCCCGGCCGATGCCCGACCGGCGACTACGGGTCAGCCCCCGCGTCGTCAAACGCGCGGTCTCCGTCTACGCCGCCAACACCGCCAGAGGCCGGATCCATGGCCACAGCTACAAGGCCACCCTCAGCATCGAGATCGTCACCGACGAAGCCTGGACAGCGGCGACCGCCGCCTAACGCCGATTTCCACGCAGGAGGTTCGGGGCAACCTCGTCAGGCGAAGTCGAAGTGCAGGGTCCGCCTGCTCCACCACGGGATGACCGTGTCGGGGATCAGCGGGGCCTGGGGTCAGGGGGCCTGGAATCCCGCGTTGGTCAGTACGGTGCTCGCCTTGTCGGACAGGATGAAGTTGACGAACGCGGTGGCGCCGGCGGCGTTGGGCGCGTTCTTCAGCGCGACGATCGGGTAGTCGTTGATCGCCTTGGCGGATTCGGGGAACTCGACGCCGTCCACCTTGCCCGCCGACGCCTTGACGTCCGTGCGGTAGACCAGCGCGGCGTCGACCTCACCGAGGGTGACCTTCGACAGTGCGGACTTGACGTCCTGCTCCAGGGTGACCGGGGTCAGGTTCACCCCGGCGGCGGCGAGCGCCTTCTTCGCGGTGGCTCCGCAGGGCACCTGCTCGGCGCACAGCGCGGCCTTCACCCCCGGCCTGGTCAGGGCGGGCAGGTCGGTGATGCCCTTCGGGTTGCCCTTCGGTACGGCGATGACGAGCTGGTTGCGGACGAAGACTTTGGGCGCGCCGACGTTGTCGCCGGCGTCGGTGACGGTCTTCATCGTGGCCGGGCTCGCCGCGGCGAACACGTCGGCCGGGGCGCCGGAGGTGATCTGCTGGGCCAGCTGCGAGCTGTCGGCGAAGGAGAAGGTCACCTTCGATCCGGGGTTCGCGGCCTCGAAGTCCTTGCCGAGCTGGGTGAACGACCTCGTCAGCGAGGCGGCGGCGAGCACCGTGACGGTCCCCTGTACTCCGCTCGCGGCGCTGCTGGCCGTGGCGGAGGGCGTCGCCGCAGCGCCGCCGTCGCTGCCGCCACATCCGGCGGTCGCGAGAAGCCCGGCGCCGAGTACCGCCAGGGCCGCCGTCTTCATCCTGCGAAATCTCACGTGTCCCGTTCCTCCACCCATTCACCCGTTGTCCTGTTTCCGCAGCCGCGGACCCTGTCGCTGAGCTAATCCGCAGATGCGAAACTCTGTGCATGATAGTTCCGCATCTGCACGGTGAACAGGCGGGTTGTTCCGTAGTGTGCCGATGCGCGGCCGGGGCCTGCGCCACGGCGACCGGAGCCCCGCTCGGCGGGCGGTGTCGAGAGCGGTGCCGAGGGCAGGGTCAAGAGCGGTGCCGAGCCGGTTGAGCCGGTCGTGCTCCTCGGGCAAGCCGCGGGGATGGCAGGCCGGGTTACGCGGCAGGACGTGGGTTACGGCGGGCTGGGTTACGGCAGGACGTGGAAGGTCCGGTCGTGGTAGATGAGCGGGGACGCCTCCGGGTCGGTGTCCGCCTCAAGGACCTGGCCGATGATGAGGAAGTGGTCCCCGGCCTCGACGGGTGGCCGGGCGGAGCAGCGCAGCCACGCCCGTCCCCCGTCGAGCAGGGGCTCGCCGGTCGGCAGCCTGGTCCAGCGGGTCGGCGAGGCGAACCGGTCGATCCCGCTGCGGGCGAAACGCCGGGCGACCTCCTCCTGCTGGGAGGACAACAAGTTCACCATGAAGGTCTCCGCGACCCGCAGATGGGGCCACGACGAGGCACCGGAGGAGATGGCGAAGACCACCATCGGCGGTTCGGCGGACAGCGACGCGAGCGAGGTCGCGGTGAAGCCGACGGGTCCCGTGCCCGCGTCGGCGGTGATGACGGCCACGCCGGCCGGATGGCCGCGGAAGACGGTTCGGAACAGGTCGCCGTCGACGGCGCGCGCCCTGAGCGGACCCTGGGTCTGGCGAAGCGAGGCCGTCATGCTGGATGCTCCCGAGGTTCAGGCGACGAGTGAGGGTTCAGGTGACGAGCGCGCCGACGCCTTCCCGCCTCGGCGGATCAACCCTGCCGGGTGGGTCGTGGCGCGGTGGTCTGTTTCCCGCCTTCCGGTTCCGGTGCTGTCGTCGGCCGATGATCCACAGTACGGCGCGAGCTGCCGACGAGACGAACGACCGAAGAGTCAGTCACCCGGAGGACATCAGTTACCGGGGGAACAGAGGTCGCTGTCGTTGTGACCGAAGTCGACGTGGTGGCGACGGCACAGCCGCGGCTGGTCGCGACCGGTTACATAACCGGACACCTGCGCGTCCGCCGTGTTCCACCGGGTCGCCGTGTCCCGCCGGGTGCAGTGCACTCTTCTACACTAAATCTATCTTAATGGTCGGCCAACGGGCCGATCAGACCACAGCCGGGCGCCGGACCGGCGGGGCGCCGCGGGTCGCCGTGCGGGTTTCGAACCAGCGGGCCAGGAACCGGGTGGACACGTAGGCCAGGGCGGCGGTCTGCGCTACCCCGACGAGGGTGCACCGGGTCGTCCGGGTGAGCCCCGCCGTCCCGACGGGCCCGCGCGTCAGCCGTCGGCGAGGGATCTCCGGTCCCGGCGCAGGGGATGATCGGGCGGGATCTCCACGACCACGATCGGGACGCCGTCCGGATCCTCGATCCACATCTCGTCGAGTCCCCACGGCTCACGCCGCGGCTCCCGGGTGATGACGACACCCGCCGCGTTCAACCGGGCGTGTTCGGCCGCCAGGTCACGCACCTGCAGCCAGAGCCGCGCCGTCCCCACCGGTTCCCCGCCCGCGCCCACCGGCCGTGCCGGGCGCGGCGAGCGCCCGGACACCTCCAGCAGGCCCTGGCCGAGGAAGAACACCAGCCCGGGTTCCTCCGGCGGCCCGAATTCGCGGTAGACCGCCAGCCCGAGGGTCTCGCGGTAGAAGCGGTGACTGCGTTGCGGATCCGTGGGCCGGAGCAGGATGCGGCTGCTGAGAACCTCCACCCGGCCAGTCTGCCCCGTCCGCGGACCGCCGTCGTCGACCACCGGGGGCGGTGACGGGGAGCAGGCCGCGGTCGGCTCCGGTTCCCCACGAGCGCGCGACGAGCGCGCGTAACGCGTTGACGGCCGTCCAGGTCCGGCGTCAACCGCCGCGCAGCGTCCTGGTGATCCCGGCGGCGACCGTCGTCGCGAGCGCCCAACCGGCGGCGATGAGGAAGTAGGCGAACCAGACCGTCGCGCCGCGCGGGGTGAAGTGCTGCTCCTGCCCGAAGTCGATGAGGGGCAGCAGCAGGTCGAGGGTGTAGACGGGGGCGCGGAAGGCCGACGCGGCGGTGTCGTCGACCGGCGCCGGCGGCCGTAGGTCGAACAGCACGCTGCCGGCCACCACCAGAAGCGCGATCCACGAGGCGGCCCGCACCGGGCGGAATCCGTATCCCACGAGCAGGTCCTGCAGGTGGCTCCATATCTTCGCCGCCGGCGCCAGAGTCTCGCGTCGATGCCGTTGTTTCGCGAGCAGAACCATCCGTGCGTCGGCGTCGTGGCCGTGAGCTGTTCGTACACCTGCGGCCGGTAGCCGCTGGGGTCGAGGCGCAGCCACTGCCGCCGCTCGTCGCCTTCCCCGAACGTACCGAGGCTGTCGTAGCGCAGCCCGTCGAGGCGCAGCACGGCGGGCCAGGTCGCCGGATCGTCGCGCAGCAGGCCGATCACGCCGTGGCTGAGATCCACGGCTCCCCGAGGCACCGCTGCCGGGAGAAGTACCAGCTCCCGGGTCGTGAGGTGGTGGGCGTTCAACGCGATCGAGCCGCTGTTGCCGGCGCTGTTGCCGGCACCGTGGCCTGGGCCGCAGTCAGGGCCGCAGCCAGGGCCATGGTCAGGGCCGCGGTCAGGGCTGTCGTCGCCGGGGCGCGCGCCGTCCAGGCGGGCTCCCTCCAGGCAGACCCGGCTGCCCACCTCGGCGTAGGCGATGCTCACCGTCCCTTGGGCGTGGAACCCCTCACAGCAGTTGAGCATTGCGGCGACCTTCAGGTCGAATGCCGCCAGCGCGGTGCCCGTGGGACTGCTCAGGTGGGCTCCCTCCAACCGCACCGATCCGCCCACGACAGCGTTGTTCAGCCTCAGCTCCCCGTCGCAGCGCAGGGCCGACAGGTACCGGCCGTCCGGTGAGGGGCCACCGAGGAGGTCGTCCTCGACGTGCAGCCGGGTTGCGTCGAGGGCGGAGCCGGGGCCCTCGACGCGGGCGCCGGAGAGCAGCAGCGCTCCGTTGATCCGGGTGCCGACCAGGATGACCGGTCCGCGGGACCGGCAGTCGAAGAGCCGGAGGTTGCCCTCGATGACGGCGTTCGACGCGAGGATTCCGCGGAAGTGCGTACCGGTGAGATCGAGCTGGCGGGTTTTCGCCCCGTACAGATTCACCCGATGGTCGAAGACGCAGTCCCGCAGCCGGACCGGACATCCAAGGACGCTGTGGGAGAGGTCGAGCTCGCCGACGATCCGGGCGCGGGTGAGGCGCAGCGCCGCCGACGGCCCAGGCTCGCCGTCGTCCGTCCCGAGCAGCAGATCGCGCAGGACGACCGCCCGGACGACCCGGTCCGCCCGGTCCGCCAGATCCACCCGGCGTCCCAGCGCAAAAGCATCCCGGATCTCCTGCTCGACGACGGTGAATTCCCGGGTGGTCACCGCCCGGCCGTCGCCCGACCGACGTGCGCCGAGTCGAGCAGGCCGGGGTCGGGGGAGACTCGGTGTGGCGCGCATCGAAGCGGCGTCGGGTCCATTCGCGAGGTTCGGGCCGGCATAGTGCCCATAATTGCCGGCTTCCTTGTCCTGCGGCAGGCTTTGGCGTCCGATGAGGTCCGGCCGGCTACCTGCCGCGGCAGCCCAGGGCGATGCCGCGATACCCGTGGGATGACACGCCCGTGGGATGTTGTCGGGGGTGTGGAGGATGCTCGGCAGGCCGGTCCGCGCCCAGGTTCCCACGGCCCGGTCGTTCCCGCTCCCGGCGGGGGGGAGGTGTCCCTGCGGCGCGCGCCGCGCGCCGTCTGGAAGGTGTGTCCCGCGTTGGCCGTCACCGAGCACGAACAGCGTTCGTCGCCTGCGTTCCTGGATGCTGGCGGGCACCGACCGGGCACAGCGGCATGCCGGCCCGCATGCCGCGCCGTCCGGCGAGCACAGGCTGCACCCGTGGTGGCGGGTGATGTGCCTGACCGGTGTCGACTACTTCTCCACGCTCGGCTACTGGGATGCGGCGAGAGTGCTCCCGATTTCAGGTGGGAGGTGAATTGCCGTGAATTCTGGTAGAATTACGGGCATGGCCCGGTCGGTTTACGTCACCCGCTTGTACCCGGATGCGGGGCAGATGGTGCAGTTGGACAGGCAGGGTCATGCGGCGCGTGGGCTGTGGAATCTGCTGCATGAATGGCACCTGATGTGCCGGCAGCATCGTCGGCCAATGCTGCCGATGGCCGAAGTAGACCGGCAGATGCGGGAAGCGCGGAAGAAACCGCTCGAGGGTTTTGAGCGGCTTTCTGCCCTGCCCGCGCAGGCGTGCCAGCAGGTGTTGAAGCAGTATCAGACGGCGTGGAGACGCTGCTATGATGGGTCTTCGAAGTTAA
>NZ_CDWRCK010000012.1:0-31780 GCF_977927595.1 Frankia sp. CcWB3 | reverse complement strand
ACACTGGCCGGGTGCGAGGCCGGGGCGGGCGTTGCGCGGCTGGACGCCGTAGGTCAGCCAGTTGGAGCAGACGGGGGAGCAGGGTTCGTGCCGCAGCGCGTCCGCGAACCGGTCGATATGGGCGCGCTGCGCGTCGGAGTCGGCCGCGTGGCAGGTGTCCAGGCCCCTGGTCAGGTACTTCGTCAGATAGCCGATCAGCCTGCCCGCCGTCTGCGAGTCCGCCGTGACCCCGTCCGCGCGGATCTGCGGGCCGAACCGAACCACGTGTGCGGGTTCGTCGTCCTCGTAGATCGCGTCGACCGCGTCATCCCAGGACGGCAGAAGCGTCCCGGTGTCCAGGTCGACGTAGCCGCCCTGGCTGTCGTCCCAGACCGGAGGGCGGGCCGGGTCGTATTTCGGGCTGTCGCAGTTCGGCCACCAGATGTTCTGGTACGTGGCCGCCGCGACCTGGCGGATCACCGCCCGGGGGGATCGTTCCGCGGATCGCGGCGTGCAGGTGCGGTGCGAGGCGTCGTTGGGGTTCCAGGGTGGCGAAGTACTGGACGTTCCAGCCGACCGCGCGGCGCAGGTTCTGAAAGAACCGGTCGACCAGCTTCGGGAAGTGCAGCGCGTCCCGCGCGGCGCGCCGGTAGTCGTACGAGTTCGGGTCGACGGGGATGCCGTCGGAGTGCACCCGCCCGTAGCTGTCACAGGTCAGGGTGAGGAACAGCGAGGGCTGCCACACGATGCCGTCCGGTGCGGTGAACGTCCGCCCGACGGTGCGCCGCTCCACCGGCAGCCGGGGGAGATCCGGCACGTCCTGCCGCCACTTCGTGGACCGCACCCGCCGCGGACGCTCCCTCTCCTCCGACGCCGCCTTCCCGCGCACGCCGAGCGCGGACAGCTCCGCGTCCACCTGGCCGATCAGCTCGTCGATCTCGCGCACGCCGGCCGGGTCGTTCGCCGGGCATCACACCCCCGCCCCGCCGATGGGACGTCGATGAGGGCCGCCCGGCCGTGGTCGCGTCTGCTCCGCCCACCCGGAGCCCGCTCCGTTTCGTGGGCATAACGGACACTACGTGCGTGACCGTCCCTGTGCCAACAGTTATACCTTCAATGTATTGCGACCCGATATAACCGGTTGACATGCCCATCCTTACTTGGTATCGTCTTCATCTACTGGTGGTATGGTCGCCGCCGCGCCCATCGAGCAGCCCGCGCCCAGAGTCGACGAGGAAACCGGCGCCCATCGCTGATGCACGCACGAGCCGGTGTCGATCCGCCAGGACTCCCGCTGTTCCAGATCCTCGATCCACACCGGCCGCCGGGTCAGCGGCTCCGCCACCCGCATATGCGCCCAGCCGTGCGCACGGGCGAACTCCGACCGGGCGAATGAGCCCACAACCTCCCCGTCACCGTCGACGACCAGCAGCCGCCCGGAATTGTGGCCAGGCGCCGCAGGGGGCCGAGGCGTGCCGTATGACGGCGGCGCGGCCGCGGAGGAGAGCAGACCGTGGTGAACAGCCAGCGCCAACGTCATCGGCCCCGGGCTCGTGGGTACAGCCATGGCGGCGTCGACAGCGGTACCAGCGTCCGCCGAGTGTTCCGAGGTGTCGTCGTCGAAGCGGCGGAGGAGTTCCGGGCGCCAGGTCTCGCCGATGGCGACCACGGCGCTGTCGAGCCCTGCTTGCTGTCCTGCCGTGAATGCCGTCGCTTCCGTGCCGGTGACCCATCGTCCGGCGATGAGCAACGGCGACGGGTCCAGCGCGAGAACCGTGACCAGGGCTCGCCGGTAGTCCGCGAGGGTGAGTGGCGGGTCGCCTTCCGGGTCGTCGTCATAGGCGGCATCCCGGTCGAGCAGGGCCAGCACGTACGACCGGTACGCTGCCGCGATCGTCGCCTGCCCGGTGCCGCCCATCAGGCCACCGCCGCGGGAACATCGGCCGCCTGGACCGACGCGGGGAACCGCACCGGGCCGACGCCGTACTCCGACCAGCCGACCTCACGGGCGTACCGGTCGGCCGCCCCCGCGGTCTCGAACGCCAACACGATCTCCCGCACCCGTTGGCCGTCGCCCTCGAATCGTACGAGCCCGTAGACCGGTTCTTCCGCCTTCATGGGCAGTGGCTCCCCTCGCCATCCGTCCTGCTCTGCCGTGCACCTTCCGGTGACGTTGAGCGTCGATCAGATGACGGGACGTTCCTACCGTCGATCGGGGACGTTTAGGACGTCTATGATGCTGTCCGTAACGTCCCCGGCGGGAAGGTGTGACAGTGGCGGCCCAGGGAACCAACAAGCACTTGCGGGTGGCCATGGCATCGAGCGGTATGGAGATCGAGACCCTTGCGCGATCAGTCGGCGTGGACCCCAAGACCGTGCATCGCTGGTTGAAGGGCCGCCTTCCCCACCCGCGGCACCGGTGGAAAGCCTCCGACGCACTCGGCCGCTCCGAAGAGGAACTCTGGCCCGAAGCCAGCGCCGCCAGCGCCTCCGGCTCCCTCGTGACCAGCGAGATCGTGTCCGCCTACGTCCGCCGCGCTGACGCACCGTCCCAGCTCTGGTCACGCCTGCTGGACCGTGCTGGTACGACGATCGACCTCATGGGCTGTTCTTCCCCGAGCAGCACCCCGACCTGCCCCGCATCCTCGCCGACAAGTGCGCCCAAGGCTTGCGCGTCCGCATCGCCCTGGCGGACCCGGAGTGCGCCGAGGTCACCGCCCGCGACGAGCTGGAGAACCTCGGCGGGACGCTCCCGGGACGCATCCGGTCAACCGTCGGCCACTTCGAGTCCCTGCTGTCTAATTCTGGGGTCGAGCTGCGGTTCCACCGGGTGCCGCTGTACAATGCGCTCTACCGGTTCGATGATCAGATGCTCGTCACGCCGTACCTGTACAAGCTGCACGGCTTCCAGCACCCTATGCTCCACCTGAAGCGGCACAGCTCCGCCGGCCTCTTCGAGAGCTACGCCCACCAGTTCGAAGCCATCTGGAACGCACCCACCACCAGGGCGCACGATGTCCGACCAGCCGGGAGGCATGACCCAATGGGCCGCGTCGACTACTACCACGACCCCAACGCCCCCACCGCCAACTCCCTGGTCGTCGGAGGATCCGCCATCGTCGCCGACGCCCAAGGGCGCATCCTGCTCCAGCGCCGCAGCGACTCCGGGAACTGGGCGCTACCCGGCGGGAAGATGGACATCGGCGAGACCTTCGCCGACTGCGTCATCCGCGAGACCAAGGAAGAGACCGGCTTCGACGTACGGATCGACCGCATCGTCGGCATCTACTCCGGCCCCGGCCACGTCTTCGCCTACGACGACGGCGAGGTCCGCCAGCAGTTCAACATCTGCTGCGCCTGCACCATCACCGGCGGAACCCTCCAGGTCAGCCACGAGTCCACCGCCGTCGACTTCCACGACCCCGCCACCCTCGACGAGCTGACCATGCACGACAGCATCCGGATCCGCATCCGCGACTACCTCGCCGACGGCCCACCGGTACTCCGCTGAGACTGCCGAATCTGCCTGTTTAGGATCAAGATGCGGCGGCGTGCCCGCGCCCCGCAACCGCCTGCGCGCGGCGCTGGCGCGCCGTGCTCGCCGGGCGCGTCGCCGCCAGTCGGAAGGAGCTTCGCGGCGAGCTGACCCTTCGAAGTAGGCCAGAAGAGTCGGCAGGTAGGGAGCCCGTAAGCACTCGCGGATACGGACATCCTATAACCGCCGGTGCACGGAATTTGTGCATCGCCTCTATTTCTTGATCGAGGGGAAAGATATGCAGTCCCGAACCCTGCCAGTCTTCACTGCTACTGAACGCGACCTCGTTCAAATGGGTTTGGCGATGAAAGTGGCGGAGATGATGGGACGCAAGCTCGAAGAGGCGGACTGGAGCGACGTTTACTGCTCGGCCAAGAATATACCTCTCCAAGGATGGTCGAATCTGAATATAGATGTGATGCACGAAGGCCTTGGGGTTGAACACAAGATGCTTCGCTATAAATCAAAGTCGATCGAGGAAGCATGTGGTACCACTCTGATGCATCCTTCACTAACGCGATCCGTGAGGATTCCTACGATCGAGGCGGATGCAAACGATATAATGGTAGACGTATTCAAACAGTACGCAGAACTCGTTTTGAACCGACGGCGAAAAGTTGAGAACCAGACCGCGCAGCGACCAGTAGATATGCGGATTGGTTGGCTCCTCTGGCAAGATTCTCTACGACAGTTTCTATACTTTGAGGAGCCTATGTCCGCTCCGGACCCGAATAACTATATCGCAGAATGGCGAGACGTCGCTGGCAGCAGCCGAAAGGGCAGTAAAAACCTGTGGATCTACGAACGCTCCACGGGCAAGAAGCGATACTCAGTTACAACGTCAGCCGGGATCAAAATTCAGCCATACTTCGACGTTCCGCCCCCCTCCGATCCAAACCTGTATATCTTCACGGTTATCGGTGAACAAGTAGATCTTGGAATTATTCGGGTATGGCTAACACCTCAAACGCACGGTCTTCTCCGTCGTGCGGCCAAAGGAAAACTCGACATCGATGATCTCAGCCGCTTCGTTTCTTCCTCCGCCTCTGCCGTAAAGCCGCTAGAGGGGTCAGCTAGCGGGCCTGAGCAGGTTCGCGCCGGCGCAGTTCCCTTGTTTCTTCGTGAATCGGCATATCGTCAGTTGACGGAGGCATTCCAAGGCGTCAACGACGAGCATTGTTTCCAGTTGCTGTTGGAAGGGCTCGATAGGATTGGCGACCTTGCTCTAGACTAGCTCCGGGAATTTCTTATTCTGTCCACGCTATCCCGGAATTGCGAGAAGTCGAGAAGTGCCCCCCCGTGCGTCAATGCGTGCGCAATCCACTCGCTGTAGATGCGCCGAAGATCGTACTCTGTCGCGCGATCAACATGAAGGTAAGGTTGGAGGTATTTGTCGAAATCAACAAGCTCAAGGAACTCATGCAATTCTAGATCGCGATTGTTAATAAGTCGCCCCTGGGAGCCACTTGGCTTTAGGCAGTGCAAAATTATATCGGAACCGGGAGTGTTTTCGCTGACGAAGTGTTTGAATGTGCCATGCTGCTTATCGAACACATCCGCTGTCACCACGATAAATCCCGCTGTCTCAATTGCCGATCGAAGTGCCCCCCATACGCTAGCAGATGAATTCATGAATACAAGAAGCATCCAGTGCTCAGGCCGAAGAACTCTGTACGCCTCAGAAAGACTCGCGAGCATCAGCTTCTCATAGTCTTCGAGGGTCTTTCCTTGCACTCGGTTGACAATCGCTTCTTTCGACGGATTTGTAAATCGGCCGAGCCATGATTCCCAGAGGAAGTTCATTTCGCTGTAATTAATATTTGCACCAAACGGGGGATCGGTGAAAATCAAATCGACCGAGTTGTCGGGCAAGTAGTCGAGACTCGTAGCTGATTGCTCGATAACCGCCGTTTGACCCGTGAAATGTTGAGCCGTTGTGCGGAGATGGTCTTCGATCGTGCGGGCCTTCCGCTCAAAACTGAGGAAAATGTTCGACTCCTCGAATATGAACGGAACATTCAAGCGAGCCGTATTGCCGCTTCCACCCCAGAATCGAAATTCGCTCAGTCGAGTTACGCGGCGGTAGAGGGAAGTAAATACGAATGCGACCTGGCCGGCAACCTGGGCGTCTTCAATTCTGTGTATGTTTCGCCAGATGTGACTCAGACCAACGAGCGCACGATGCGTATAGAATTTATCTATCGTGTCGAGGCCGTGCTTTCGTGGTTGCGCAAGATTAACCCCATCAGGAAGTTTCAGATTAGGGTAGTAGCCAGTCGCAGGAGCAGTGCTGTCCTCAAGGGAGAAAATCAAATTTATATCAAAGTCATCAGGAGGCACCGTAGCCTCCCGCTGACGGGATCCACAACATTTGTAGGCAATGTCGACGGGCTCAGCAATAGTGCGTTTCAGGGTCCGCTTCTTCAGCGTCGTGGAGCAGCTTGGGCAATCAAATTCGGAGAGAATTTTATGCTCACGGACAGTCTTTCCGTACCTCCGGCAAGCATCCCACAGGTTAAACTCATGGGTGCACTCCGGGCAGATTACACGGTATGACCAGACCGTGTAAAGAAGCTCTGTGGATTTCCTGCATTCTCGGCAATAGGTAGTGTAAAGTTTTTCTCGGAGACCTTTTAGGTCTTGGAGTACCGAGGTCGTTTCTTCTCTAAAAACTCTCGGATCGATCTTTGAGACAAAGCGGCTCGCGATAAAACACGCCGCCGGCGAAAGCTCATTTAGGATGCTATCGTAGCCGAGCGCGTTAGCGGCAACTCCCGTCATCCCGCTTCCCGCGAATAGATCCAGTACCAATCCACCTTCGGGCAGATAGTGGCGCAAGAGTTCCGCGATGCCTTGGGGGGGAACTTTTGTATGGTAGGTATGAGCGTCGTAGGTATAAGTATTTTTTCCTGCAGAAACCGCGCCGCTGGGTGGTTGACTCGACGTTGGCGCGGAAATTTGGTGATCGGCAAGCAGATCGCCAATTGATACGGCATTCGTAGACAGAAAAATTCGTTGCTTCGTAATTCGATCGAGAATATCATTTAGAGGATCGGTCAGCAGTGGGGATTTTGGCTCATCGCTATCTGATACATCAAAGAGTGATGGGCTATGGATAGCACCTGGGACGTGCGATGAGAAAATTATTTTTTCACCCGCACGGCCCTCTATTAGAGTCTTGATAGCGGATTGTTGTGCGGGTGTAGGCCGGATGGCTCCCGTTTCTATCCGCGTGAGTGCCGCTAGCGATATACCTAGCTTCCATGCCACATCGCGAGCACTCAATCCACGTCGGAGACGCCAGCTACCCAGTGCGGTGTCGATGCTACCGACCGTATGATTCGATTCGTTCTCATCCATCAATAGCCGCCAATTCTTAATCGTCTACCTCGGATAGCATATTGTGCCCTACCTGTGGGATGCTCTGATCTACCATCCTTAGGTCGAGATCCACCTGTGCGGTTCGTTACGCTGCGTCGCAGGCAATGATACAGCCACATGGACGAGGCGAGGATGGTTGCTGCCGATAGTAACCGACTGGATGCGCTAGGCCGGTTCACCGTCGGGATCCTTTGCCAGGGGCAGGTCGAGCGGTACGCCAACAGATCTGTTGATCGGTATCTCTCAGTAGGCTCGGGAGAACTCGACTATGCTGGCAAGGCGAAGTCTAAACGTCGGGCAGGCGAAAGAAGCATTTCGATTCCAGGGTCGGCCCGGCGCGCTGCGATTGTGCTCGTTTGAAGAAAGAGCCCGCCAGAGCCAGCGGTCACACCACACTGGCCTCTTACCTCAGGGCGCCCTTCCCCGGCTGGGCGCCCGATGATCTGACGGGGCACCGGCCGCGTCAAGGGCGTCCTTCGGGCGGTCCTTCGGACTGGCTGCGCCACCCTTGACCCGACCGGCGTCCCGCACAGGCGAAGGCGCTGTCCGGGGAACGGGACGAAAAAATGGGAGGCACGAGGAGCCGCCGTGGCCGCCCCGGCCGGTCCGCAGCCAGTCCGCAGGATGGTGAGATACCGCCGAAGACGACGGCAGATGCCGCAAGCCATCCGCGCAGGTCACGCGGCATCCGCCGAGGTCGGCGAGGTTTCCGGAAGTCCCTCATAATCCGTCGGTCGTGGGTTCGAGCCCCACCCGCCCTACGCATTTTTTGATCATGCCTCTGGCCTGGGCGAATGCGGTTTGCGATCTATCGCTTGAGATCCAGCGATGTGGAACGGCGCTGGTCAGGACCTCAACAGCTGGTTCGAGTCCCGCCTGGACGACCACGTTGCGGCCATGCGAACCGCCTCCGCCTCGCCGAGGTGCTGGGCAGCGGCGACTTCGGATGACATCCGTGGTTGTTATCCGAAGTCGCCGCTGGGTCATCACCAAGAACGTACAGGGCAACCTGTTCGCCGACGGCCTGGACGGGGACGAAGGGGGACGGTCACGTCCAGACGCCGTTCACGACCGTGGCCGCGGACGGCGGCGGTATGGACGTCTTCCGTGGCAGCGCCGTCGGCGCCGTGACGTGGAGGTCAAGGTCCTGATCGACTGCACCGCCGACGAGACCGAGCGTGTGCGGCGACTGCTCGACGACGTCTTGGGGATCGGCGGCCTGTTCGTGCGGCGGTGCGTGGAGACCGCCACCGCATGAGGGCCACACAGGCTGGTCGGACCCCGGGGCCGTTCGTCAACCGCGGGCATCGGTCGTGGTGTGTGGTGGGCGATGCTGGTCTGGCTGAACCTGACTATATCTTCGGCCGGTGCCGACCCTCATCTGGATCAATGGTCCGAACGCCGTCGGGAAAACCCAGGTCGCCCACAACCTGCACCGCAGACTGCCCGGAAGCTTCATCAGCGACCCTGAGCACCTCGGCTTCGCGATGCGTCGGATGCTCCCAAAGCCCCGCCGCAGGGACTTCCGCGACGTCCCCCTGTGGCGCCAAGCGGTCAGCGAGATGCTCCGCCTTGCTCTCCAAGGTCCCGAGAACCCGGTGATCGCGCCGATGACCATCCTCGATTCCGACCTGCTCGCCGAACTGACGGCCTCGACCCGCGCCGCCGGACACCGCGTCGCTCATGTCACGCTCCTCGTCGACCGCACGACAATGATCCGCCGCATCCACCGACGCGGTGAGACATCCCGCAGTTACAGTGCCCGCCAGCTCGACCACGCCCTCGACGTCCTGCAAGCCCCCGAGTTCGCCCGCCATCTCGGCACCGACACCCTGTCGATCTCCGCCGTGGCGGATGACATCGCAAGCCACGCCGGGTTCACGCTCGGCCCTGACACGTCAGGGCGACTCGTGCGACATGGACGCCAACTCGCCGTCCAGCTACGCCACATCCGCCTCAACGTTTGAAGATCAGCCGGCTGTCGCCAACCATCGCCGCCGCAAGCGCGTCAGAGCCGTTGGCCCGGCCGGCCCGGCGGCGGGCGAAGACCTGGTGCGCCGACGTGGCAGCGGCAGGGAGCATGGGACGTCGCCTGGTTCATGACAGGAAGCATTGAGGAGTAACTCAGAGCCGTGTCCGGTCGCGATCTTTCCCGGCGGTTCTACGAACAGGCGGTTCGGCCGCTGGCCGCGGGGGTGCCCCACGCTGCCGCGTTGCTCGGTGAGGGTTCCGAGGTGCTCGGCTTCGACGACGAGGTCTCCACGGACCACGACTTTGGCCCCCGCGTCCAGCTCTTCGTCCCGCCAGGTCTCGACACCACGCCGCTCGACGTCGCCCTGGAGAGGCTGCCGGCCGGGTTCGGCGGTTTCCCGGTTGTCTATCCCGACAGCGACACCGACACGACGGCCGGCCGCACCATCAGTAGGAAGAACCGTTCATCGGCCGCGCAGGTGGCCGCGGCGGCGACCTCGGCTCACGCATACTCACCGCCCGCGTCGCCCGCGACCTTGCCCGGATCGGATTCCTCCTCGAACGCCGCTGGGCCCCGTACAGCAAGTGGCTGATGACCGCGTTCGCGCAGTTGACCCTCGCGGACCAGGTCGGTCGGCACCTGCGCCACGCGCTCGACGCGACGCGGTGGCGGGAACGCGAAGCAGCGTTGTGCGCCACGGCCAGTCACCTCGCCGACGCCACGAACCAGCTTGGTCTGGCCGAGCCTGTCGACCCCGCGCCGCGCCGCTTTCATTCCCGGGACATCCGGGTACTCGGCGCCGGGCGCCTCACCCGTGCGCTGACCGATGCGATCAGCGATCCGTAGCTGCGAGCCCTCCTCACCCGGCTCGGACACCGACCCGACGGCCCGTTCGGCCATCTCCCCGGCGCGATCGACCAGGCCATCGACAGCGTCGAGGTCCTCACCCAACCGAGCCGCCGCCGCGACTATGCCCCCATGCTTGGACTCTGGGTGCGAATCTCGCGGCAAGCTGTCCGCGGAGTGGATCGGGCAACTCGGCGGCGCCGGCGACTGGACGCATGACCAGATGCACCTCGTGCGTCGGACTGCTTCGCGACGCTTCGGGTCGCGGCTGGGTGGTGGTTCGCGCGGCACGCAGGACGCCGGTGGGCGTCGCGCGTGAGGCGGTACCCGAGTCGTGCGGTCGTGGCTGTCTGGAGGCGATAATGGCCAGGTGACCGTCGACCTTCGTGACAGCCGGATCGCCGAGGTGTGCCGGCGCTACGGCGTCGCCGAGCTGTCCGTCTTCGGCTCGGCGGCTCGCGGCGACGACACCGACTCCTCGGACGTCGACCTGCTGTACGTGCTGGCGCCCGACTCGACGCTTGGCTTCGAGATCGTCGATCTCCGGGACGAGCTTGAGAAGATCGTCGGTCGTTGCGTCGACCTGGTTCCCAAGTCTCGGCTGAAATGGGTCATCCGCGATCGGAGGCTCGGGTCCTCTATGCGGCGTGATGAGCTGTACCTCGTCGACATGATCGAAGCTGCGGTCGCCGCGACGGCGTTCGTCCGGGACGTCGACGAGACCGCGTTCCTGGCGAGCGACCTGATCCAGAGCGCCGTTCTGTAGAAGCTTCTGGTGATCGGCGAGGCGGCCGGGCGAGTGCCGCCCGAGATCCGCGCGCGCTGGCCGGACGTGCCGTGGCGGTCCGTCACAGGCTTCCGCAACATCGCCGTTCACACCTACTTCGACGTCGACTGGTCAATTGTGTGGCGAATCGCCACGACCGCGCTGCGCGAGCTCCAGGAGCAACTGACAATGCTCCTCAAGGCAGAATTCCCGCTCGTCGCCAGCCAACCCGACCAGCCGCACTGACCACGGGCACATCGCCCTGGGTGTGGACGTACTGGCCGCCAGCCCCTCCTCGGCGCGGCCGCAGCCTGAGCACAAGCACATTCCGAGGCGGAATAGGAAGGTCGACACGACCACGATGCCCAACGATCACGGTCACCAGGGGGCCCGGAAGTGCCCGGACCGCCAGGCGTTCGGAACGCTTGTTCTCCTCGGTAGACGATGTTCCGGTCGGCACGATCACCGAGCATCGTCCCTGTTCGTGGCACGTGTGGCGACCGGCCGGACGGTGATTTCAGGGCCTTCAACCAAGTCAGCCGGGCCTGTGGACGTCGCGACGGCGTGAAATGATCTCGGCGGGGTCGGGTTGTGAGCCCGTTTGATCTTGCGTGGTGAGCGCGTAACTAAGTCTGGAGCCGGGAGCGGCGCGAGAGTTGCGTCCTGTCGCTGCGAGCACGCCGGCCAGATTCGTCCGGTCCCTGCCTTGCTCCCCGGCCCCGCCCCTGTCGATGAGTGGTCGTGAAGGAGCGGGCGGGCCGCAAGGTGCGGTCGGCGTCGGCGGCCGGGCCGTGCGCATGCCCGCCGTGCCCACCCGAGCCACCGTGCCCGTGCCCGTGGTCGTCGTCGCTCATGCATCCTGTCCTACGTCACCTGACCGCCTCCCGCGTCGGTTCGGTGGGGACCACCCATGGCCCGCTGAACCGACGCGGCGCGCGGATGCGAGGCCATGGGCCAGCGCCGCTGGTCGGCTGGCGCGCCGCCCATGCTCGGGGTGAGCGTGCCGCAGTCGGTCGAGGCCTCGGTCGGCCGTCAGTGTTTGACGAGGCGGTCGGCCGTCTCGCGGAGCGCGGCCAGACGGGCGCGGTACTCCTGCTCGTCGATCTCCCCGCGGGCGAAGCGGTCGGCCAAGACCTGCTCGGGAGACGGTCCGGCGGGCCCATCGGCGGCCGGAGGCGCGGCGGGTGGCCACATCGGGGGACGGCCGCGATCGCCGGCGTGGGTCAGCGCCCGTACCACCAGCACCGCCCCGATGATGAGCACAGCCCAGAACAGCAGCATGCCCAGGGACATCGCAAACCAGCCCCAGCCGCTCATTCCATGGCCGTCGTACCAGTACATCATCACTGTCACCTCCCGGAGCGAGCGGACGGGACGACCCGAATCGGTCCCCACGCCGCGCTCCCTCCCGCTTCCAGAGTGCGGCGAGTCGCGCTGGAGCGCAGGTGCTGGATGATCCGACGTCGCCGGGTCAATCCGCTCACCGCCGTGTGCCCAATTGCCCAGCATGGTCAGCTCTGCGCCGAGCCGACGACGCACTGACCATCCACGCAGGGCCTGGGGCGAGGACCGAGAGGTCGCCGCGGGTTCGGTGACCGCTGGTCGGCCTACGTCGCGTCCACCCCGGCGTTCATCGCACGCCACCATCGCGCCGTCGCCGGGGACCGGGAGGAGGGGCCAGGCGGACAAGCCGTGGGGACGGCAGTCCCGGTAGGTCAGCGCGCCGGGCTCTTCCCCGATCCCGAGTCACCCCAGGCTTGTCGCATTCAGAGCGCGGCGCGGAGGGACACTTCGCCGGGTTCTATGCTGCGGCCGTCTGGACGGGGAGGCCGGCGAGGCGCCATTCCAGCATGCCGTCGGCCAAGCGTGCCGCGGTGCGTCTCTGGGCGTGCAGGAAGCGGACGGCGTCGTGGGCTAGCACGCAGTACGCGCCACGGCAGTAGGCCACGATCGCCGCGTCGGCGGGGATCTCGTCGAGCCGGTCGGTCAGCTCCTCCAGCGGGATGCCCAGCGCGCCGGGAATGTGGCCCTGGAGGTACTCCTCGGTCGGGCGGACGTCGAGGACGACGGTCCGGCCTGTGCGTACCTGTTCGAGCAGGTCGTCGCGGGTGACCTCCTGTACCGGTTCGCCGCCGTCGGCCGCGCCCGTCACGCCGAGGTAGGCGATGCGGGCCGCGTCCACGTCGGCGAGGTGGGCGTGGGCGACCGAGCGCAGGTGGGTGTAGAGGGCGGCGACGTCGTCGCCGGCCAGTGAGTAGTGGATGCGGGTGCCGTCACGGCGGGTGGTGACCAGGCCCGCTTGGCGCAGCGTCTGAAGGTGCGCTGAAGCGGTGGTCAGGCCGAGGCCGGCGGCGCGGGCGAGGGCGTCGACGCTGCGTTCGCCCTGGGCGAGCAGGTCGAGTAGCTCCAGCCGCTTGCCGCTGGCCAGTGCCTTACCCACCCGGGCGAACTGCTCGTAGAGCGCGGCTTTGCGGTCCCGATCACCCACAGCGGACTCCCACGGACTATATTCCAGTAATCTCTGGATTACTGTATAACCGGGGTGGCGGCATGCTGCCGCGGAGCTGCTCGGGAGGTCGGCATGGCAGCGATCGAGGTCGGGGCAGGGCTGGTTCCCCTCGTCGACGAGGGGCTGGGGAATTCGACCTACCTGGTCGAACTGGGTGACGGCCGGGCGCTGGTGGTGGACCCGAGCCGGGACCTGCGCACGCTGCGGGCCGCCGCCGACGCCCGCGGGCTGCGTGTCGCGTTCGTCGCCGACACGCACCTGCACGCCGACTTCCTGTCCGGCGCCCGCCAGCTCGCCGCCGACGACGGGGCCCGCATCCTGGCCTCAGCCGCCGGCAACCGCACGTTCCCCCACATCGGGCTGCGGGACGCCGACGACGTCGACCTCGGTGGGCTGCGGCTGCATGCGGTGGCCACACCGGGTCACACGGCGGAGCATCTGGCGTTCGTCCTGTTCGACGGCGACAGGTCGCTCGGAGTGTTCACCGGCGGGTCGCTGCTGGTGGGGGCGGCGGCCCGCATCGACCTGGTCGCGCCGGACCGGACCGAGGCGCTCGCCCGCGCCCAGTACGCCTCGTTGCAGCGACTGCTGGACCTCGGCGACGACGTCGCGGTGTGGCCCACCCATGGCGCCGGATCGTTCTGCTCCGCGCCGCCGGGCGCGGAGCGGACCACGACAATCGGCCGGGAGAAGGCCACCAACCCGCTGCTGCACGCCGGCAGCGAGGACGCGTTCGTCGCCGCGCTGCTGGGCTCGCTCGGTAGCTTCCCGCCCTACTTCCTGCGCCTCGGCGATGCCAACCGCCGTGGCCCCGCCGTTCTCGACGCGCCGCCTGCGCTGGCCTGCCTGGACGTGTCCCAGGTCCGGGCGCTGCTGGGCGAAGGAGCCGAACTACTCGACGTGCGCCCGCTGCCCGACGTCGCAGCCGGTCACATCCCCGGAGCACTGTCGATCCCGCTGCGGCCGGCGTTCGCCAGTTGGCTGGGCTGGCTTGCGCCGCACGACCGGCCGATCATCGTCATCCGCAACGCCGACCAGGACCCGGCAGAGATCCTCTGGCAGGCGCTGAAGATCGGCTACGACAATCTGGCCGGTGAGCTCGGCGGCGGCCTCGACGCATGGACGGCGGCCGGCCACCCGACCGCCACCATCCCCCTGGTCCAGCCCGGTCGGCTCGGCACAGCGCACGTCCTCGACAGCCGCCAGCACGCAGAGTTCACCGCCGGGCACCTGCCCGGCGCCATCCACGTCGAGCTCGGCGACCTGCCAGCCAGAGTGGATGATCTGCCCGCCATCCTGCCTGCGGGGCCGACGGTCGTGATGTGCGGGCACGGGGAACGCGCCATGGGCGCCGCCAGCCTCCTCCTGCGCGCCGGCCGCCGCGACCTCGGCGTCCTCGTCGGCGGGATGCTCGGCCAGGAACGCACCATCCTGCCCCTGCTCGCTGAGAACACCTTCGGCCTGACCGCCTACACCGCCGCGCTGACCTACATCGTCGCGTTCGGAGTCACGAAGGCCGCCACCAACTACCTGGCCGGCGCGCTGTCGGACCGGTACGGCCGCAAACCGGTCCTGGTGACCGGCTGGGTGGTCGCCGCGCCCGTGCCGCTGCTGCTGATCTGGGCGCCCACCTGGGGCTGGGTGGTCGCGGCGAACGTGCTGCTCGGGGTAAGCCAGGGGCTGACCTGGTCCACGACCGTCATCATGAAGATCGACCTGGTCGGGCCGGCGCGGCGCGGGCTGGCGATGGGATTCAACGAGGCCGCCGGTTACCTCGCCGTCGCGGTTACCGCCCTGGCCACCGGCTACCTGGCAGCCCACCACGGGCTGCGCCCCGCCCCGTTCCTGGTCGGGATCGTCTACGCTGCCCTCGGCCTGGGCCTGTCCACCCTCGCCGTCCGCGAGACCCAGGGACACGCCCGCGCTGAAGCCGCCGGCCACCACGCCCGCCCGGACGGGATGCACGACCACCTCCACGGCGGGCTCACCCCCCGGCGGATCTTCACCCAGACCAGCTTCACCGAACCTGCGCTGTCCGCGGTCAGCCAGGCCGGAATGGTCAACAACCTCAACGACGGCCTCGCCTGGGGCCTGTTCCCCATCCTGTTCACCACCGCCGGGCTGTCACTGACCCGCATCGGCATCCTCGCCGCCCTCTACCCCGCCGTCTGGGGAGTCGGGCAACTCGCCACCGGCGCGCTGTCGGACCGCATCGGCCGCAAACGACTCATCATCGCGGGCATGGGCATCCAAGCCTGCGCACTTGCCGTGGTCGCCGCCGGACATAGCTTCACCGTCTGGGCGGTGGCCGCCGTCCTGCTCGGCGCCGGCACCGCCATGGTCTACCCCACCCTGCTGGCCGCCGTCGGCGACGTCGCCCACCCCGCCTGGCGCGCCCGCGCCGTCGGCGTCTACCGCCTCTGGCGCGACAGCGGCTTCGCCATCGGGGCGCTGCTCGCCGGAGCGATCGCCGACCTCGCCGGCATCCCCGCCGCGATCTGGACCGTCACCGCCCTCACCGCGGCGTCCGGCCTCGTAGTCGCCGTCCGGATGTATGAGACGCATACCCCCGCTGCCCAGCCGCGACGACAGACAGCACAACGAGAGACAGCACACTGACCGCGACGAGGCGCGGTCCGGGCCGGGGCCGCGCTGACCGGACAACGTCCGCCAGCAGCCGCAGCAGCCGCAGCAGCCGCCGTGGCCGGCGGCCCGCGCGGGCACCCTCACCCTGCCCGCCCTTCAGGAGGAACCGTGCCCGCCGTGTCTCACCCCATCTTCGCCCGGGTCTACCCGCGCCTCAGCGCGGCGTTCGACGCGGCAGTGGTCGCGCTGGTGCTGTGCACCGTGCCTGACCAGGCCGCCGCGCTGACCCGTCACTACGCAGATAGCGCGCTGCACAGCCGCACCGACGTCCATGTCCTCATCGCTACCCTGCTACCCGACACCGCACTGCCCCCACCACCCGCCCGCTGACCGGGTCCGCCACCGCCCCGCGGACCAGTCAGCGCAGCCCGGCTGGTCCGCGGTTACCGGACACCGAAACGCCTCACGGCGAGGCTGGACGGCGGCCGGTGAGGTGGCGAGCGAGCAGGGCGTCGAGGGAATACCGTCCCGGTCCGCCGATCAGGAGGAAGAGCAGGCCGAGGAGCATCGACCAGTCGGTGCGGGCGTCGTGCGCCATCCCCCAGAAACCTGACACGCCGAGGAAACCGGCCGGTTGCAGCTCGCGTAGCTTGGTCAGGACGATCGCGAGGCAGATGTCGACCAGCAGCGGCAGGCATGCCAGCCGGGTAAGCAGGCCGGCCAACAGCAGACAGCCACAGACGATCTCGATGGTTCCGTCGAAGTAGGCGAAGAACCCGGGCGCCGGAATACCGATCTTGTCGAAGCGGCCCGGGCCGAGCTTGTCCGGGAACAGGAACTTCTGGATGCCCTCGGGCACAAACACCGCGCCGACGAGCAGCCGGATCAGAATCGTCTCCGCCGGCCCGTCCGCCTTGAGCGCCCTGACGACGTCCGGCATCTTTGCCTCCCTTCTCCTGCTCCGGTGAGCTGCCCCGAGGCAGACGACCGGTCACGGTGACCGTGATGGCGGGCTATCCGCGCGGGGTGAACTGGGACAGCTCGTAGATGCCGAGCTTCTTTTCGGCCGCGGCGACCTGGGTGACGACGTCGGCGAAGCCGTCAGACGGCCGGCTTGCTCCAGAGGGAAAGACATACCGCTCCTCCACCTGCTCGTGGTAGTCCTCCACGAAGGTGCGAACGATCTGCGCGCTGGCCGCCAACGCCTGGACCGGCGGCGGCTCACCCACCTCCAGACGTCGAATTCGAGGAGATCGAGTACCGGCCGGACGCGCTGGTCTTCGGAGTGAGGTCGCTGCCCGTGAGCTGGTGAGCGCCGCGGCCGAGAACCAGCTAATCCCATGAGTCGTGTGTTCCATACTCATGAGTTCGGCCTCCAGGACTTCATGATATGCTTTTGCCGACCTCCGAGGTCGTATCTCTGTCTATGGAATCCGACCGAGTGGAGAGGCCTGATGGCGCGGGTGCCCCAGGACCGGCTCGATCCCGTACTGCGCCGCATGATCGCCGCGGCTCTGCTCGGCGGCTACGCCGCGCACGTCCTTCGCCCCCGTGGCACGCCACCGCTGATCGACCTGCGCCTGTTCGACCGCCCCGCGTTCGGCGCCAGCGTCGTGGCGGCCGCCCTGCTGCTGGCGCCGTTCGGGCTCGGCTCGGCGCTGGTCATGCCACTGGCCGGGCGGCTGTCGGACCGGCTCGGCTCCCGGGTGCTGGCGGTCGGCGGGGCCGAGCGTGTGTGAGGCCGGGCGTGCGTGACGGCGATCCGTCTACGACGGCTCGATCATCGAGTGGGCCGCGCGGGCCGACCTGCCGATGGAGGTCGGCTGAGCATGTCCGGCAGAACGTTGACACCGAAAGGCCACCGAACGTGACACTTCCCGACCTGATCGCGTCCGACGACACGGACGCCCGGCTCGCGCGGCTGGACGCCGAACGGGAGATCCTGCGGACCTTCACGCGGTTCTTCCGGCTCCTGGGCACCCGGCAGTACGAGCGTGTCGCGGCGGAGTGCCTCACCCCGGACGCCGAGCTCGACCACCACCTGCCGGGCCCGCGCCGGCTGCGCGGCCGGGACGAGATCACGCGCTACCTGCTCACCGAGTTCGCGGCACGGACCGAGATGGTCGCGCACGTTCCCGGCCTCACCGTCGTCGACTGGGACGACAACGGCGAGCCGCGGCTGTCCGCCTACACCACGGACTGGCACTGGTTCACCGCCAACGCCCGGCTGGGCGAGCTGCGTCCCGCGGACTGGACCGCGGTCGGCCTGGTCGAGGACGCCTACCGCCAGGAGGGCGGCCGCTGGCTCATAGCCCGGCGCCGGGTGACCCCGGTCGCGGGGCTGGTCGCCACCGGCTCGCCGCCGCCGATCGCGCTGTGACGGGACGGAGCCGAACATCATGACGACCGCCCTTGACCGGCTCGGCCGCCTCGAGGCGGAGCGGGCCATCCTCGGGACGCACTTCCGCTTCTTCCGCCTCACCGACCTCAGTGAGTTCGAGCTGCTCGGCCGGCAGTGCTTCACCCGCGACGCGCGCATCGAGTACCGGATTATGCCCGGCCCACCGCAGCGCTTCGCCAGCCGTGACGAGTTCGTCGGCTTCATGCTCGCCGCCGGCGGCCACCATCGGTTGTCCGGGCCCACAATCGCCCACACCAGCGCGCCCCCCGACATCGACTGGAGCGGCGGCCAGCCCCGGCTCACGGGCTACGCGACCGTCTGGCACTGGGCCGCGACCCGGGACTTCGGAGGGCGGCCCCGGCCAGCGGACTGGACCACCATCGGGCTCGTCGAGGACGTCTACCGCTGCGAGGGGGGCCAGTGGCTCATCGCGGACCGTCTCATCACCCCGGCCGCCGGCCTGGTCGCCACGGGCGCCTCGCCGGGCCCCGGCCGCCCCGCACCACGCTGAGCCCGCGTCACCGGGCTGGCGTTCCGCCGGATCCCGGCGGGATCCCACCGGATCCCGCCGGCCCGGCGGACGACGCGCCGACGACGTTACGATGAACCGATGAGCGCACCGCAGGCGCCCGTCGGCCGGCGACACGGTGACCAGCCGGATCTCGTGACCAGGCGAACATGGTGACCAGCCGGGCTACGTTCGCCGGCGCGGCCCCGCCGGTCGAGCGGGCGTTGTCGCGTGGGCGCATCGACAAACGGGCGGCGATCCTCGATGCCGCCTTCGACGTCTTCGCGCGCCGGGGTTACGAGCAGACGAGCGTGAAGGAGATCGCCGACGAGGCGAACGTCGCCAAGACGACGGTCTACAGCCACCTGGAGGACAAGGAGCACCTGTTCCGCCAGACGATGGCGGCCGCGGCGGCGGCGGCGCTGGCGGAGAACCTCGCCGCTCTCGACCGGCTCCGCGATCCCGGGGACGACCTGCGAGCGGCCCTGGAGGAGACCGCGGCGCGGATGCTCGAGGTGTGCTGCGGCCATCGTTCCCGGGCGCTGCGTTGGCTGACCTACGGCCAGGCCGCTCGCTTCCCCGACCTGATCGACACCGTCCAGGGGCGGACGTCCGTCCAGCTCGGTGAGGCGTTGGCCGACCGGTTCGCCCGGTTGTCTCTCACCGGGGGGCTCCGCCGCTGTGACCCCGCCGAGGCCGCCGAGCAGTTTCTCGCGCTGCTCGTCGGCCCTGTGGAGACCCGGAGCCGGATGGGCACCCGCGACCTTCCTCCGGAGGAGATGCGCGGGCTGTCCCGGTCCGCGGTGGACACCTTCCTCCGGGCGTACGAGCCGTCCTCCTGACGTACTTCCCGACGTCGTACTTCCCGACGTCGTAGCCGCCGGCTCGACCCGAGGTCCCGGCGGGACCTCCCCGTAGTCCGGAGTACGGGACCGGCAGCCTGCGGTCGGGACAGGTCAACGCTATCGGCCGGATCGGCCGCGCGGAGGAGGCCGCGCTGAAAGGCGCGCCGGTGCGGCTGCAGTCGTACACGATCCCCGGAGTCGGCTACACGCTCGGATTCAACAACGCCAAGTCGGTCCTGAAGGACGCCGCGGTGCGCAAGGCGGTACGTGGAAAGGCGTCTCTTGCCGCGCAGCGCGTGATCCATGCATTGTGTAGCATCCTGATTGCCGGCCGATTACTCCTGTGGTGATGATCCTGGACCCGGGCCGCGCCGAGTCGCTTCTTGCGTGATCGATGCCAGGATGAGGCGCCGACGCCGCGCCACCGGGCCTCGGGCTATCGCGCGCAGGCTCCGTGTCCGAGGCGAGGGGCAGCGTCCGACCCTCGGGGAACCCGGTGCGCTGGTGTGGCTCGCGGATCATCACCTCTGCCGTGCGAATGCCAGTCCGATGGGGCCAGGCGATGCACGTGCGTCGGGGTCGACCGTCAGATGTTTTGTCGCGGTATTTTGGTCGGTATTCCGGCGCTGAGATCGGCTTCCGGGCCATACATCGATGTGGATCACGTTCAGGGGCACCGATTGACGATCGAGGGCTCAGCCCACCCCGGGAGCCGAGCTCCACCTTCGGGTCTCCTGTATCGCAGGAGATGATTCCGTGGGGCTGGTGCACGGCGTGTCGTGGTCTGGCAGGTGGCCGTGTCGGTCCTGACGGGTGGACCGCAGCCGCGCGGCTATAGCGTCAACGCTATGACCTGGGGTACCGTCGAGCTGGAACCGGAAGTTCGGGACTGGCTGGAACGGCTGCCGACCGCGCATTTCGCGACGGCTGCTTTCTACGTGGATCTGCTCGCCGAGCAGGGTCCGTTGCTGGGTGAGCCGTACACGCGGCAGCTCGACGGCAAGCTGCGGGAGCTGCGGTTTCATCTGGAGGGCCGGGCGATCCGGGTGACCTACTGGATCGCGCCGGGTCGGAGGGTGGTGCTTCTGACGGTGTTTGCCAAGTTGCGGATGAGGGAGGTCGCCGAGGGATCCAGGGCGAGGCGCGCTGGCGCGCTGCCTGACAGGGTCGCACACGGCGGGTGAGAATGAGGGGGATGACGGCGATGGCTGAGCGGGCGGACTGGGTGGGGCTGAGGGAACGCCGGATGGGCGAGCCGGGCGCGCGCGAGGCCTACCAGGCGGCCAGGCTGGCCTTTGAGCTGGGTAGGTCGGTGCGGGAGCTGCGCCAGCGGCGTGCCTGGAGTCAGGTCGAACTGGCCCGCGCGGCGGGCATGACGCAGTCGGCGGTGGCGCGGTTCGAGGCCGGTGGCACCGTACCGACGCTGCCTGTGCTGGAACGGCTCGCCGAGGCTCTCGACGCCGACCTCGACGTCCGCGTCATCCCTCGTTCAGTGGCGTAGCGGGCGTCCGGACCCACCAGAGGTTCGGAACATGCGTTTGACTCGATAGATGATGTTGCCTGCCCGCTGTGGGGTTCGAGTCGTGGCTGGGGCGACCTGTTAGCCGAACTAGTGGAGCGTGATTCCACTTCATTTATTGCCGGTATTTTCCTAGAATCTCGACTTTCGTAGTTATGCGGCGTCGGTCTCCCAGGCCAGCCGGAGGGTGTGGATTTCTGCTGGTGTCGGCTGCTCGGGGTGTGTGGCCTGATATTTGGCGGCGATGAGGACGCGGCGGAGCTTGGCGAGGATGTCAGCGGTGGAGGGGCGGGTCTTGGTGGTGTACCAGGGTGCGCGGTCGCGGTGGTCGGTGGCGTCGTCGGGGTGGTGGCTGGCGGTGGCGTACCAGCAGGTCGCGAGGGTTTGGCAGGCCAGTCCGAACGGCACGGTGCGTTCGACGGCGTGGGCTTTCCGGTTGCGGGCCTGGCCGACGCCGATGAGCTGTTTGGCGTCTTCGATGGCGACTTCGATCGACCAGCGGGCGGCGTAGCGGGTGACGAGGTCGGCGGGTCTGGTGAGGGTGTCGGTGGTGACGAGTGCCAGGTCGTGGGTGCCGGCACGGCCGGCGTTGTCGCGGACGAGGATCACGGTGACCGGGCGGGTGCCGAAGACGCCGTACCAGAGGCAGCGCACGGCGGCGACGTGGACGGTGACGGTCTGGCCGTAGCGGACGACCGTGACTGGGACGAACGTCTCGGTGGTGGCGAGCTGGGTCAGCGTGCCGAGCCGGTCGCCTTTCAGGCGGGGCCGGCCGCGTTTCCCGGTCCGCGGCGGGGCGGGGGCGAACAGGGCGGCGTCCTTGCGGAGTCGGGTTGTCCAGGTCACCGAGCTGGGCAGGGTGCGCAGCTCGTCACCGGCGTAGGCGGCGTCCGCGACGACGTGGATCCGGCGGCCGGGTAGCACAGCGGCGAGCTGTTCGACCGCGCGGGCGGCCAGCCACAGCCGGGACGCCGAGGTGGTGTCCTTGCGGACCAGACGGGCCAGCACTGGTAGGCACACCGGCCGGTCCAGCATCGGCAGGGTCACGACGATCCCGACGATCACCCAGTTGTTCCCAAAGCCGATCTGGCGGGAGTCTCGGGCGGAGCCGTCGTGGAACCAGCCCGCGGCCCACACCTTTTTCCCTGTCCTGGTGAACAGGGTGTCGTCGACCGCGACCAGCACCGGGGCGCTGTGGGCGGCGAGCAGTCGCACGACGAGACGGGCGAGTGCCAGACCGAGCTGGTTGGGGTCCCAGCGGGCCGCGGCGAAGAACCGGTGCGCCCGGTCGTGCGGCAAGGTCCGTGACAGCCCGGCCCCCACGAGCATGCCGCGCACCGTCCGCCGGCCGGTCGCGGCCAGCATCCCGACGACGAGGGCGCGGAACACTCGAAACGTCGGTGCGGTGAAACACGGTCGGAAACCCTCCAGCAGCGTCGCTAGAGAGACGGGTATCGTGACATCCGGGAGCATCGGCGTCCAGCTTTCGAGCCGGTTATAGGAAGCGCCGATGCTCCCGCCAGCAGGCTCCCGAGCTGCTCGTTTCCCCGCACGCCACACCGGGCCGTGCCACCCCCAGAAACATGCCACCCAGCTCAACGGGCGTAATCAGTTGACTTCTTCTCTCGCGGCGAGCGATCAAGGAAAAGTGCGAAAGTCGAGCGTTTCCTCATATGCCTGACAATGCACGGCTCGGCCCCGTCGGCGCGAGGCCGCAGGCACCGCGTTTCACGAGTGCTGCCATCCCCCAGGCCGGGTGCGAACACCACCCAGAAACCGCCGCCGCGCCGGCGAACTGGCCCGGCTGCGGGCACCCTCCACCCGATCGGTCACGACCCGGCGGTGGGCAGTACGGCGTGCATCAGGCGATGGACCTCCACCCGGTCCGGGCCGGTGAGCAGGGCCGGGTCCTCGCCGGGCAGCAACGACGTCGACATGACCCGCCCGGTGGCCGCATCCAGCGCCTCGACGGTCTCGGCCAGCAGGTACATCACGGTGGCGCCGTCGTCCGCCCGGCCCACCAGCGTCGCGACGATGCCGGGCAGATCGCGAACGGCCGGCCAGATCCGCTCGGTGCCCGCCCGGTCGAAGGCCGCGGTCCACCGCGGGGTGCGCGGCCCGTCGAAGCTGGCCTGCCGCAGGTAAAGGGCCGGACCGGTGGCGGCGCCGGCGAAGTGTCCGGTCACCGTGTAACGGCGCACGGCGCCCAGCCGGACGCTGCCGCCGGCATCGACCGGGGGAGCCGCGGGGCCGGCCGACGCGGATCCGGCGTCGTGCCAGAGCGTGATCAACCCGTCCGGCGCGCCGTCGTCCCCGCTCGTCGACATGGCCCGGCTGACGAGGACGCCAGCGTCGTCGTGGACGGCTGACAGGACGTCGTCCACCCACGCAGTGCTGGGCGGGTCGGGAATGCCGAAGATCGGTTGGATGATGAGGTCCATCGGGCGCCTCCTGCGTCGGTCGAGTTCCGATGATCGTGGTCGACGATCCCGCGCCGGCCGGCCCCGTCCCTCAGTACCAGTACCGAACTTCGGCACGGAACCGGCTATCTACGTGGCCGGGGTTGCCCCATCCTTGGTGGGGTGCGCGGTGATGACCGCCCGTTCGTCGGGCGGCAGGAGGAGTTGACGCTGCTGCGTTCGCGGGCGCGGACGGCGGCGGCGGGTCGAGGCGGGGTCCTGCTGGTCACCGGCCCGGCGGGGATCGGCAAGACCCGGCTGGTGGAGGAGTCGCTGCGGGCGGACGCGAGGTCCTCGGCGGTGCCGGTCGGCCGCGGCTACAGCCTCGCCGACCGTTCCGCTCCGCCACTGTGGCCCTGGCAGCAGGCGCTACGCGCCCTCGCCCGCCGCGGCGGGCGAGGGCGCGTAGCGCCGGGGCCATCGATCTGTTCGCGGGGGCGGTGAGCGGCGACGTACCTGGTGGCGCACCTGGTGACGCGGCGAGCGCGGCCGCCGTGCGGTTCGCCGCGCTGGCCGCGGTCGCCGATGCGGTGCTGACGGCCGCCACCGAACCACTGGTGATCGTGCTGGAGGACCTGCACTGGGCCGACACGAACACCGTCGAGCTGGTGCGGCAGGTAGCCGGCGGGATCGTCGACAGCCACCTGCTGCTGATCGCGACGATGCGCGCCGAGGCCGGCGACGTCATGCGTGAGCTGTCCCGGCTGGACAGCGTCCACGCCGTGCCGTTGCGACCGCTGACGGCAGCCGCTGTCCGGGACTACCTCACCGCGCTCGACCCGGCGGCCTCCACCGCCGCCCGCGCGGAGCAGGTGGCGCGGCGCAGCGGCGGGCTGCCGTCGCGCTGCAGGTGCGATCGTCCACCGTCCCCGGGCTCGCGGCCGAGGTCGCCGGTCACTGGCGCCGCGCCGGCGGCCACGAGCACGCACATCGCTGCGCAGCCCGGTGAGCCAGGCAGGCCGCCGTCGAGGCAGTCCAGGCCTTGGCCTACGACGAGGCGGCCACGCACCTGCTCACCGCGGTAGCGGCGCTCCGGCAGGCTGGCACCGGTGAGGCGGAACTCGCGCAGACGACCTTGGAGCTGGCGCGCGCCTACTACCTGGCCGGAGCGCTGACCGAATCGCTCCGGCAATGCGAACAAACCGCTGCGGCAGCGCAGCGGGCAGGCAGGGACGACCTGGTGGCCGCAGCGGCGCTGGTGGTGCGTTGGGTGACCTTCCCGCAAGCCATCGAGGCGATCTCCCGGCTGTGCCGGACGGCGCTCGCCGCACCGCAGCCGCCCGCATTGCGGGCACAGGTGCTGTCACAACTCGCCACGATCCTGGGCGAGGTCGGATCCACGGAGGCGGCCCACCGGTATGTCGACGAGGCGATGGAGCTCGCGCAGGCGAGCGGCGACGCCCAGGCGTTGCTGGATGCCGCCCGCGCCCGGGAGATGTTGCTGGCCGGTCCGGACGACGCGGAGGAACGGCTGCGGCTGGCCGCGACCGCCGTCGAGCAAGCCGATCGGCTTAGCCAGCCGCTGGCCGCCGTACTCGGGCAGCAGTGGCGGATCAGGGCCGCCTACCAGCTCGGTCGCCTCGACGTCGTGGACGAGGCGATGGCCGCCGTCGCGATGCTGGCTGACCGCAGCGGCCTTCCGCTGGCGAGCTGGCATCGGTTGCGCGGCGTGGCGGCCCGAGCTGCGCTGGAAGGCGGGTGCGCCGCCGCGCGGTCGGCCAACATCGAGGCCCAGCGGCTAGGCTCGCGGGCCGGAGACGCGCAGGCGATCGGGCTGAGCTACGCCTTCGCCGCCCACCTGGCCATGCTGCGAGGGGACGCCGCCGAACTCCCGGACGACTTCTGGCCGATGCTGGAAGCAGTCCCGCCGTCGCCGCTGATCACGGTGTTCCGCGCCAACACTCGCCAACTCGAGGGCCGCCGCGAGGAAGCGAAGGCATACTACGAGCAGCTGCGCCAGATGCTCGACGGCCCGGTCGTCGATCTCCGCTGGGGCGGGATACTGATGCTGCTGATCGACCTGGTCGAGGCATTCGGCGACGCTGCGGCAGCGGAGGTTCTCGCCAACCACCTGAAGCCCTACGCCGCGTACTCAGGGGCGGTCGGAACACCGACGGTCTTCTTCGTTGGCTATATGCAGGGCCACTATGGGCGCGCGCCCCCACATCGTGCTCAACCGGCTGGCCCTCGCCGACGTGCTGCGCCGCCTCGACGACCCTGACGCCGCCGTGACCCTCGCAGGCGCGGCCGCGGCCGAGGCTCGCCGGCTGGACATGCCCGGGCCGCTGGCCCGCGCTGACCGGCTGCTCGCCGACTTGGCGGCCGCCCGCCGAGAGACCGACCCGCTCACCCCCCGCGAGCACGAGGTGGCCGCGCTCGTCGTCCAGGCCATGTCCAACCGGGAGATCGCGGCGCGGCTGGTGCTCAGCGAGCGCACCATCGAAAGCCATGTCCGCTCGATCCTCGCCAAACTCGGCTGCACCAACCGGACCGAGTTGGTCGCACGCTGGCGGCCCTGAACACCGGTCCCGCGAAAAGAAAGGCCATGAAGACCGTCCAGCCGAGCCGGCACCCTTCAGCGGTGGACCCCACTGGAAGGTGCCATTGGAAGAAATATTTGATCTTGGTCGAGGCTCCTGAAATCACCGTCCGCCCGATCGCGACAGGGCTGCTTCCGGCAAGTAGGCGTTCTACCACGTTTACGCTCCCCGCTGCTTTCTCGGTAGGTGAGAAGGTGAGAAAGTGAGAAAGAGGTCATTCCTTGGTGTAGACGATTTCGTCCCGGACGGCGATCTCGAGCGACTTGGGAGTCGAAATGAAATAACTTGCGCGTTTCGAACCCTCCACAGGCCTGTGACCTGCGATGATGCTCTCGATCACGTATTTGTTACTTCATTACGTCCCCTTGATGCCGCCCAGTGACTTGAGGCCGCCCGTGGAATCTCGGGTCGCTCTCACTTGGACCGGCAGTCGATCACTCGCATGAGGCAGCTCGAAGGCGAACATCTGCTCGTCACCGAAGGCATCCTGCATAAGGCGCCGAAAGGTCAATTTGAGTGGCACGCCGTCGACGACTACACGATCGGGTTTCCAGAGAGATACGTGGATTTCAACGGCGCGTGGTTCTTCGTCGACAAAGATGCGCATGACATAAATTTTCCCGGAAGGGGACCGCCACATAAGTTCTGCCCGAATGTCACCTTGAGCCCTGCCGGTACCGGATCCCCGCTCGGCGACTCCGTGGGAGGGGGCCCGGCGTGCCTCGTCCGCCGGCTGGGGGCGCGGCGTGCGGGCAGCGCCGTCGAGATGTGTCGTCGCGGCAGGGCCGGGCGGGACTGGCCGGCGGGCCGCGGGCAGGTGTTTCCGGGCGCCGCCGGGCAGCGTCTGGGGCCGCTCGAGCGCGTCCGCCTCGTCCGGGACCGCCCTCTGATCTGGCGCGACCGCCAGCTGCGGGGCACTCGCGGCCGGTCCGGGCGGCGGCTCGACCGCCTGCACGGGGGGGGGAAAAAAAACGGGGGCACCGCGACGGCCGGAGCGATTGCCCCCGTTTCGGGGTCGAGGGACCGCAGCCGCGCGGTCGCCGCATCCGACACCGCTCTGCTGTCGTCGTTGGCGAGACGTACAAACTCGGCGCGGACCTTCCCACGCACCAGCTCGTTCCCGACCCGGTGCAGACGGTCCATTTCGTCGAGAGCGGCGAGGCGGACCGCGGCCAGCGGGCTGTCCACCGAATGCCGTAGGTAGGGAGGCAGCGTCCAGTTGACGTTCCTGGCGACGACGGTCCGCCCCTGGACGTTGTCCTGCTTCTTCGGCCGCTGCTGCGGCATCTCGGCCACGACCCGGTCGTGGACGTAAAGGTAGAGCTCGTCGACCGTGATGTCGCCGTCGCCGTCGAGGTCGGCACTACCGTCGCGCAGGCCTTCGACGAGGTAGCGGGTGAATACCGACCGCGCCGCCTCCCCGTGCGGCTGGTCGCCTTCGAACGCGTACTGCGTGGAGTCCGTGGCGGTCAGCACCGTACGGCCACGGCCGCGGAAACTCTCGAAGGTGTGCACGGCCGTGTCGGCCTTCGCCAGCCGGCCTGCCGGGTAGGCCCCGCTGTAGCAGCAGTCGAGGATCAGCACCTTCTGCTGCGAAAGGCAGCTCTCCATGGCCTCGTTGACGTCCTCTGCGGATAGGCCGGTAAACCACAGACCGTCCCGGCGGGTGTTCGCCATCGCCAGGTACAGCCGGCCGGCGTCGTCCTTCAACCCGTGGCCGGTGAAATACAACAATGTCAGGTCGTCCCGACGCCGGTCCCGGTAGAACTCCCCGACCGCCTGCTCCACCTGGTGGTGCGGCTCGTTGGCCAGAACCGTGACCTCGAACCCGGCGATCCGCGGATCCCCCAAGACGTCGGCAAGGGCCTCGGCGTCGTGCGCCGGGGCAGTCAACCGCCGCAGCCCGGCATCCTGGTACTCGTAGGTGGCGATCAACAGCGCCAGCCGTCGGCCCATCGCCTACCCCGCCGAATGCCGGCGCACAAAGGCGTCGACCAGCGCCCGCTGCTGTTCCGTCGACGCCTGCTCCACCTCGATGGAGTCACCGTCGATGGTCATCGAGACCCGGTGCGCCCGGCGCTGGCGGGCAAGCCAGTCGCGCACCGTATCGACCAGCGCCGGCAGCACCCCGCCGGAGGTGCCCAACGCGACCACGATCGCCCCCACCGTGACCGGGTCGGCCACCTCCGCGCCCTCCGGGACGCTCCCACCCGCCGCCAGCCCGACCGACTCGACGTCCAGCTCGCCGATCTCCGCGCGCAACCGCCGCGTCAGCCGATCACCCGCCTCGACGTCCAACTCTGGGTCCGGCGCCACGACCACCAGCACGCTCACCGCGCCGGCCGTGACACCCCGCTCACCGACGCTCATCTCGCCCCCGCTTCCCGTCGCATAGCCGCCGAGATCGTAGCGGATCAGGGGTACCCGCCACCATTCCCCAGCCCGGCGCGACGGACAGCGGCGGCCAAAGCCTCGCAAATGTAAAGCGGAATTGAACACGTGTTCCGAACCTCCGGTAGGTGCGGAGGCTCCGACCGGGCCGGTGACCTCTGCAAGCCGTGGTCTTGGACGGCTGGACGATGGAAACCGTGTGAATCGAGAGGTTCCCACACGGTTCTGCGATGGCCGGGAGGTGAGACTCCTCCCGGCTACTTGCTGGTTCTTTGGTGGCATAGCATGATGGAAGTAACGCACCGCAACAACGAACAACCGACAGCCAGTGAATCTCTGGTGGTGCTCTCAGCTCGAGGACCAGAGGCTGGCCACGGGGACAGCGATGACGCGCTCCGCGAGCTGGAAGATCCGTGGGCCTGTGTGTACGAAGAGCCCGAGTGTGAACCGCGCACCGATCTCCGCCTGAAGCCATTCAAGGTGTCGTGCGTCGGCACGCGAAGGGGCTGCGGACGCTTTGACTTCAACGGCGACGATCTGGCTGTCTCGGGCTTCGAGGAGCAGGTCGATCTCACGGCGGCCGTTGGCGTCGCGCAGGTGGTACATGTCGGCGCCGACTACGCTCAGCGCGCACTCGGCGCGGAACTGTGCGGCGACGAGGGTGTCGATGATGCGTCCGAGTAGGTCGCCGTCGCGGAGCGCGCGGCGGTGGTCGATACGGAGCAACGGGGCAAGGAGGCCGGGGTCGGTGAGGTACCGCTTGGGCAGCCGGACCGCGCGACTCGTGCGGTTGCGCGCCCAGGCGGGGACCCGCTGGGTGATCATGAGGGTGTCGAGGAGGTCGTCGTAGGCTACGGCGGCGTCGCGTCCGATGCCCGCCGAGTCGTAGAGCAGCTTGTGGGTCGGCGAGCCGGCGGTGTTGGCGGCGATCGCCTGGAGATATCTGCGAAGTCGCAGGGGGTCTCGTACGACGCCGAGGGCCGGGGCTTCCCGGGTCGCGAGGTGGTCGACGTAGCCGGTCAGCCAGCGGTCGCGCGCTCGGTCGGCCTCGGTTCGCAGCGCCTCCGGCCAGCCGCTGCTGAGTGCCTCGGTCAGGTAGGTGTGCAGGTCCCAGCCGGTAGGCGGATCCGCGAACGCGTCCGCGTCGGCGTCGAGGATCCGGTCGATGAGCGAGGGTGCGGTCGGGTCGCCGTGGCGTTCCCGACCGACGAGGGGATACATCGTCAGCCGGACGATTCGGCCGGTAGCAGGCCAGCCCGAGGCGGTGAGGTCGGCCTGCGACGATCCGGTGAGCACGAACCTCCCTGGGCGCGGATCGTCATCGACGGCCCGCTTCACCGCGCCGAGCACCTCGGGCACGACCTGCCACTCGTCGATCAGGACAGGCTCCTCGAGCCCGCGCAGCGCCGCGTCGGCGTCGGCCCTGACGACCGCGGCCTGCGCCGGGACGTCCAGCCGCAGGATCGACTGGCAGACACGCCGGGTCGTGGTTGTCTTGCCGCACGCCCGGGGGCCGACGACGAGGACGGCTGGGTGGGAGGCGAGGACATCCTGCAGCTCCACGTCGAGCAGGCGAGGAACGTAGGCGCGCACCAACATCCGATCATGAAAATAATACATTCTTGACCATGGTAATTACACGTAGAACACCGGTAATCTAACACGCACTCGAACCGCGCTTCGACATCCCGCTGGTCGCCAGCATCCCCGCGGTCCGTTCCCCGCACGGCCCGCGGCGACGCCACCCGGGCAAGCTGCGTGCGGGCAAGGCCTACGACCAGCCGGACCTGCGCTGTTTCCTGCGCCGACGCCGTATCGCGGTTCGTATCGCCCGCCGCGGCGTGGAGAGCACCGAACGCCTCGGCCGGCACCGGTGGAAGGTGGAGACACCCCACGTAAGACACGCTCTTACTGTGGCTCACGGGGCCCACCACGTCATCCGTCGGGCGGTCGGCTTCGACCTTCCCGGCGGGGCGTCTCGGACGTCGTCGTGGCTGCTGGGAGGTCATCCCGCTCGGTGTCCCAGATGGCGGATAGCGTTGGTCGGCCGAAGCAGGGACGGAACCAGATGGTTATCTCGCTGTCCGCAGTCTCAGCGATCGTCCCGCGTGCTCCCGTGACCATGGGATTGCCGCATGCGGTCAGCAGTCCGGCGACGCTGAGGTGTATGGCGTCCCATTCGTGGGCGACGGCGCGCCAGTCGGGGCTGAGCGCCCAAGGCGTATGAATGCCCCAGGTCAGCCATTCGCCGGGCACGTTGGCGACGGTCGGATGGCGCTCGCATAGGCGCAACCAGTCGCTGGGGCCATGTAGCTCGTAAACGCGCGCGTGGGCGGTAACCGGCACACTCCAGCAACCGATCTGCGGTCCGTGCCGCGACGTGACGCCGACGTCGCAGAGCTGGGTGGCGGGGAGCCTGGGGCCCAGCCTGGTCGAGGTGCGGATGCCGGCGGGCAGGCGGAACCGGGGGGCCTCCCGGGGAGTGGCCCGGGCGGCGAGTTCGTCGAGATCGGGTGGGGTCGCGGGAGAGCCCAGCAGGATCTGGTCCTGGCGGCGTAGCGGCTCCCACCACCACCACGCCGCCGGCGCAGCCGACAGCCGCACGGCGACATCGGCGAGGACCGGAGCGTCGGCAAGCAGGAACTGCCGCACGGACTGCTGTAGGGGATACCACGCCCAGCCGGAGACGGCGCGCAGGGTGACGGCAGTGAGGCGTTCCACGTCCTGCAGCGCGTCGACGTAAGGTTCCAACACGGTCCGTGGCTGAGGGCTGTGCTCGCGCCGGCGGCTGGCCCACCCGGCGGCGTGGAGCGGGCCGATCATGTTCGTCCTCAGTGTTGAAAGGAATACAGGTGGTTCGGGACTTCCGGCGTACGCATCTCGGACGGCGCCCAGCCGCAGGCCGACGAGCTCCGCGAGCACACCGAGCGCCCGTGGCGCGCCCAGCAGTTGCTGGGCGCGCCACGGGAGGCTGCGGCGCAGGGGCTCACTCATCATGCGGGGACAACCGAAGGGTGATAACCAAGATCGTACATGTGATAGACGGCCAGATATGAGGACTCGCCCGACTCGACGCTAGGCCGGTGGTACGGGACAATCCTCGATCAACTTGGTGTTGTCGACGTAACCCACTTTGGTCACTCCCCTGATCGTCACGGCGATCTCAGACTCGCCCTTATACCAGCCGTAGTCCCGGCACGGCCGGTGACAGGGCGCCTCGTAACTATACCTGTTCGGCCGCGAGTCGACACATGGTTCCCCAATCGGATCGAATTCGAAGTACGGAGGAAGCACCGAGTAGGAAAGCTGCGTCTTGATCGAGATGTTCTCGGCCACATACGGTGCGCCGTTTCCGCTGTTGAAATAGCAGGCGGCGGTGGCGTGGACGCTCGTATCACCGAAGCCACCCGAATAGTGTGGGTCCTGTTCCTGCAGGTCGCAGAAGGCTCCGGCCTCGTCGAAGATAAGCTGCGCATCTGGATCTGTCGCTGATCTTGTGATCGAACTGGCCCTCTCATGATCGTCTATTGGTGTCGTGCTGCG
>NZ_CDWRCK010000011.1:0-32744 GCF_977927595.1 Frankia sp. CcWB3 | reverse complement strand
ACAGACCTAGAGCGGCGCGCGGGCCTAGAGGCGCGCGGCGACCAGCGCGGTCAGGTCGACCAGCCGGTTGGAGTAGCCCCACTCATTGTCGTACCAGCCGACGATCTTCACCTGATTGCCGGCGGACATCGTCAGCAGCGAGTCGAACGTGCAGGACGCCGGGGTGTTGACGATGTCGGAGGAGACGATCGGGTCCTCGGTGTAGACAAGGTAGCCCTTCAGCGGGCCCTCCGCCGCCGCCTTGAACGCCGCGTTGACCTCTTCCTTGCTGGCCTTCTTGTCCAGGGTGGCCACCAGGTCGGTGACCGAGCCGTCGAGGACCGGCACCCGCATCGCCAGCCCGTCGAGCTTGCCCTTGAGGTGGGGCAGGACCAGCGCGGTGGCCTTCGCCGCACCCGTGGTGGTCGGGATGATGTTCTGCGCCGCCGCCCGCGCCCGCCGCAGGTCCGAGTGCGGGAAGTCCAGGATGACCTGGTCGTTGGTGTAGGCGTGGATGGTGGTCATCAGCCCCTGGCTGATGCCGAAGGCCTCGTCGAGCACCTTCGCCATCGGCGCGACGCAGTTCGTCGTGCAGGAAGCGTTGGACAGGATGTGGTGCCTGGCCGGGTCGTAGGCGTCGTCGTTCACGCCTATCACCACGGTGATGTCCTCGTCCTTGGCCGGCGCCGAGATGATGACCTTCTTGGCGCCTGCCTGCAGATGCTTGCCCGCGTCCGCCGCCTTGGTGAAGCGGCCGGTGGACTCGATGACAACGTCCACACCCAGATCGGCCCAGGGCAGCGCCGCCGGGTCGCGCTCGGCCAGCACCTTGATCACGGTGTCACCGACGCGGATACCCTCGTCGACGACACCGACCGCAGCAGGCAGCGTACCCAGCGTGGTGTCGTACTTGAGCAGATGCGCAAGAGTCTTGTTGTCGGTCAGGTCGTTGACCGCGACGATCTCGAGATCGTTCCGGTTGCTCGCCGCGAGCGCCCGCCAGAAGTTACGACCGATTCGCCCGAAGCCGTTGACACCCACCCGCGTAGCCACGTCCAGGACTCCCTACCGTCTTGTCTCGTCGTTTCGATAGTCACGCCGTCGTTCCGTCGCGACGTCGTCGTTCGGTTGTGACGTTCTCGTTCATGTGGCACTGTCGTTCATGTGGCGCTGTCAAGGCAGGAGCCTAACGAGTTTGCACATCATCGGCGGGAATCCGAACCGTGCGATGCTGGTCTCCTCACACGATGCGGGCACGCCCCACCCGGAAACTACATCCCATCACATCGCTGCGCTGCCGCACCGCCGGTGCGCCTCCGCAGGGCCGAGGGCCGGGCAGATTCCGTGGGCCCGCGCTGACGCCGGCCGAACCGGCCAGGCGGGCGCCCCACGGGCAGACCCCACCCCGAAGAGCCCCGAAGAGCCATCCGATCCCGATGGTGCTACTGGGCCAGTTTTCCACATTACAGGTATGAAATGTCTGGGTACGACCTGGGCCGCTGTTGCTCAGGCGTTCTCAAGGAGATCCGGGGAGACGCTCGCCTCGGTGTTGGGGATACCGAGCGCATTGGCCCTCTTGTCGGCGAGCGCCAACAGCCGGCGGATCCGGCCGGCGACCGCATCCTTGGTCAGCGGCGGGTCCGCGAGCGCGCCCAGTTCCTCCAGGGAGGCCTGCGCGTGATCGAGGCGCAACCGGCCGGCCGCCAGCAGGTGCTCCGGGGCGTCGTCGCCGAGGATGCGCATCGCGGCCTGCACCCGGGCGCCGGCGGCCACCGCGGCCCGGGCGGAGCGGCGCAGGTTGGCGTCGTCGAAGTTCGCCAGCCGGTTGGCCGTCGCCCGGACCTCCCGGCGCATCCGCCGTTCCTCCCAGGCGAGCAGGCTGTCATGCGCACCGATCCTGGTCAGCAGCGCGCCGATCGCGTCGCCGTCGCGGATGACGACACGGTCGACGCCGCGCACGTCCCGGCTCTTGGCCTGGACCCCCAGCCGGCGCGCCGCGCCGACCAGGGCCAGCGCGGCCTCCGGACCGGGCGAGGTCACCTCCAGCGAGCAGGACCGACCCGGCTCGGTCAGTGAACCGTGGGCGAGGAACGCGCCCCGCCAGGCCGCCGCGGCGTCACAGGCGGAGCCCGTGACCACCTGCGGCGGCAGCCCGCGCACCGGGCGGCCACGCTGGTCGAGCAGGCCGGTGGACCGCGCGAGCTGCTCGCCGTCCCGCTCGACGCGCACGATGTAGCGCACCGAGCGGCGCAGCCCACCGGCGGCCAGCACGGCCACCGTCGAGGGGAAGCCGAAGACCTCGGCGATCTCGCGACGCAACCGGCGGGCGGTCGCGCCGGTATCGAGTTCCGCCTCGACCACGATGCGACCACCGACGATGTGCAGCCCCCCACCGAAGCGCAGCAGGGCTGCCATCTCGGCCCGCCGGCAACAGGGCTTCGCGACCCGCAGCCGGCTCAGTTCGTCCTTGACGGTGGCCGTCATCGCCGCCACACCGATCACTCCTTGGCTTCACCGGATGGGGTCCGGCGGACCGGTCCGCCGGACGATGAGTACTGCGTGACCGGCCGCCGGGACGCGGGCGCCGGGCGGGTCGCCTCCGGGAGTCCCGCGAACACCGCGCGGAAGGCCGCGGCGAGCCGGACCGGGTCGTGCACGGGCGCGCCAGGGATCCGCACCGGCGCCAGATGGAGCCGGGCGCCGACGTCCGCCGCCGCCCGGGCGAGCAGGTCGGGGTCGGGCACCGCGGTCGGATCGGCGATCACCACGTCCAGCCGCAGGCCGGGAACGTGCCGGCCGAGGGAGTGGAGATGGGCCTGGGGGGTGTATCCCTCGGTCTCCCCCGGCTGGGCGGCCAGGTTCAACACCATCACCCGGTTCGCCCGGGACATCGCAATCGCCCGGTTCATCCCAGGAACCAACAGATGCGGCAGCATGCTCGTGTAGTGCGATCCCGGCCCAAGGATGATCCAGTCGGCCGCGCCCGCCGCGGCCACCGCCTCCGGACAGGCCGGCGGTGCCGCCGGCGACAGCCGGACACCCACGACCCGTCCACCGGTCGTGGCCACCGCGGCCTGCCCGCGCACCTCGACCTCGGCGGTGGGCGCCCCCGGATCCAGCCCCACGACGTCGGCGACGATGTCGATGCCCCTGGTCGACAGCGGCAGCACCCGCCCCCGCAGACCGAGGAGGGCGGCGGCCAGGTCGAGCGCGGCCACCGGTGATCCGGTGCGCTCGGCGAGCGCGGTGAGCACGAGGTTGCCGACCGCGTGCCCGGCGAGCGGCCCGTCGCCGCCGAACCGGTGCTGGAACACGCCCGCCCAGGTGGTCGACCATCCGTCCGGTCCGGCCAGCGCGGCCAGGGCCATTCGTAGATCGCCCATGGGCAGCGCACCGAGCTCCGCGCGCAGCCGCCCGGAGGATCCACCATCGTCACCGACGGTCACCACGGCGGTAAGCGCCGAGGTGATCTGCCGGAGCGCGGCGAGCGAGGCGGCGAGCCCGTGGCCGCCGCCGAAGGCGACGACCGCCGGTGCCCGGTCCGGACCGTCGGAGCGCGCGGCTACGCCACTGAGGTTCACGGATGGTTCACTCCCGTCCCAGGTCACGGTGCACCACCCGGACCCCCACGCCGCCCGCGGCGAGCCGGGTGCCGAGCTGCTCGGCGATCGCGACGCTACGGTGCTTGCCGCCGGTGCACCCGACGGCCAGCGTGAGATACCGCTTGCCCTCGCGGGCGTAGCCCTCGCCGACCAGGCGGAGCAGCGCCGCGTACTGGTCGAGGAAGTCCTGCGCTCCCGGCTGGGCCAGCACATAGTCGCGCACCTGCGGATCGCGGCCGGTGAACGGGCGCAGCGCCTCCACCCAGTGCGGGTTGGGCAGGAACCGGCAGTCGGCGACGAGATCCGCATCCAGCGGAAGTCCGTACTTGTACCCGAACGACACCACCGTGGCGTTGAGCCGGTTGGCGTTCGGCTGCCCGAACGCGGCGTCGATCTTCGACCGCAGCTCATGGACGTTCAGGTCGGTGGTGTCGAGGACCAGGTCAGCCTCGCCGCGCAGCTCGGCGAGCAGAATCCGTTCCCGGCTGATGCCGTCGACCACCCGCTCGTCGCGCTGCAGCGGATGCGGGCGGCGGACGTGCTCGAACCGGCGGATCAGCGCATCGTCGCTGGCCTCGAGGAACAGCATCCGGGGATGCATGCCCCGCGCGTCGAGCGCCGCGATCGCGGCGCGCAGGTCAGAGAAGAACGGCCGGCCCCGCACGTCCACCACGACGGCGATGCGGCTGACCGTCCCACCAGAACGACGGCCCAGCTCAGCCATGGTGGACAGCAGCTCCGGGGGAAGGTTGTCGACGACGAACCAGCCCAGGTCCTCCAGGCACTTCGCCGCGGTGCTGCGCCCGGCGCCGGACAGCCCGGTGATGATCGCCAAATCCAGGGTCGGGGTGGTCATGAGACGGTCTCCGCGTCGAGGATCTCTCCGGTGTGCGGGTCGACGACGGGGGCGGGCGCGTCGGCGCGGCCCGGCGCCGACCGGGCCAGCGCGGTGACGATCGCCGCCGCCGTCCGCGGGCCGATGCCGGACACCTGCGCGATCTGCTCGGCGCTCGCCGCCCGTACCTTCGCCACCGAACCGAAGTAGCGCAGCAGGGCCTTGCGCCGGGTGTCACCCAGGCCGGGGACCTCGTCGAGGGCGGAGGCCACCATGGCCGTGGACCGCTTCTGCCGGTGGTAGGCGATGGCGAAGCGGTGTGCCTCGTCGCGTACCCGTTGCAGCAGGTAGAGCGCCTCGGACGTCCGCGGGAGGATGACCGGGTCCGCGGTGCCCGGCAGCCAGACCTCCTCCAGCCGCTTCGCCAGCCCGCACAGCGCCACCCCGCCGGGGCCGGCGTCGATGCCGAGCTCGTCGAGCGCCCGGGCCGCCGCGGCCACCTGGGGCGCCCCGCCGTCCACCACGACGAGGTTCGGCGGGTAGGCGAACCGGCGCGGCCGCCCGGTCCCCGGATCGATCGGCTGCGCGGCATCCGGCGCGTCGGCGATGTCGGCGATGTCGGCAAGCTCGCCGACGCGGGACCGCTCGGCGAGGTAGCGCGAGAACCTCCGGTGGATGGTCTCGTACATGCTCGCCACGTCGTCCCCGGCAGCCCCGTCCCGGCCGGCACCCTCCCGGCCGGCGATGCCGCGGATCGCGAACCTGCGGTACTCGGACTTGCGCGGCAGGCCGTCCTCGAACACGACCATGCTCGCCGCGACGTTCGTGCCCTGGGTGTTCGAGACGTCGAAGCACTCGATGCGCAGCGGCGCGTCGGGCAGCTCCAAGGCCTCCTGAAGCTCGGCGAGGGCACGGCTGCGGGCGGTGAGGTCACTGGCCCGCTTCGTCCGGTGCAGCGCGAACGCCTGCTTGGCGTTGCGCTCCACCGTCTCGAGCAGGGTGCGCTTGTCCCCGCGGCGGGGCACGCGGACCTCGACGCGGCTGCCCCGGGCCGCGCCGAGCAGTTCGGTGGCCGCCTCGACGCCGGGCGGCAGGGCGGGAACCAGGATCTCGCGGGGGATGCCCTCCCCCTGGGATCCCGCGGTGGTCGTGGGCACCGTCGAACCAGCGGTCCCGGTCGAGGCCGCTCCCGTGCCGTCGAGGTACTCCTGGGTGAGGAACTGCTCGACGAGGTCCGCGGTCGTGACCTCGTCGAGCTTGTCGACGACCCAGCCCCGCTGGCCGCGTACCCGCCCGCCACGCACGTAGAACACCGCGACGGCGGCCTCCAGCTCGTCCTCGGCGAAGGCGATGACGTCGGCGTCGGTGCCGTCGGGCAGGACCACGGCCTGCTTCTCGACCGCACGGCGCAGGGCGCCGATGTCGTCGCGCAGCCGCGCGGCGCGTTCGTACTCCTGGGCCTGCGCCGCCTGCTGCATCTCCCGTTCGAGCCGACGCAGGTAACGGCCCGCCTGCCCGGACATGAAGTCGCAGAAGTCCTCGACGATCTCCCGGTGGGTGGCCGCGTCGACCCGTCCCACGCAGGGTGCCGAGCACCGGTCGATGTACCCGAGCAGGCACGGCCGTCCGACCTGCGCGGCCCGTTTGAAGACCCCGCCCGAGCACGTGCGGGCGGGGAAGACCCGCAGGAGCAGATCGAGGGTCTCCCGGATGGCCCAGGCATGCGCATACGGGCCGAAGTACCGGACACCCTTGCGCTTGGGTCCCCGCATGACCTGCAGGCGCGGGAACTCCTCGTGGAGGGTCACGGCGAGACTCGGGTAGCTCTTGTCGTCGCGGTAGCGGACGTTGAAGCGCGGGTCGAACTCCTTGATCCACGTGTACTCGAGCTGGAGGGCCTCGACCTCGGTCGAGACAACGGTCCAGTCGACCGAGCTCGCCGAGGAGACCATGTGCTGCGTGCGCGGATGGAGGGTGTGCAACTCGGCGAAGTAGTTGGCCAGCCGGGCCCGCAGGTTCTTGGCCTTGCCGACATAGAGCACGCGACCGTGCTCGTCACGGAAACGATAGACACCGGGTGTCTCGGGGATCGAGCCCGGGGCGGGCCGGTAGGACGCCGGATCAGCCATGAAGCGAGCCTACGGCGACCTTCATCCCGAGCAAGCAGCACCTGCACGTAACCATTTCATCACGCATAGCGTGCGGGCTTGGCAGCGGGTTCCCTCCGATGGTGGCGGTAGGGTGACGAGCGGCGACGGCCACCCGGCAGTATCGTGACCGATTACACACCTTCCGCTGTTTCGGGAGCCCCCGCTGGCGTCCGGGGCGGAGGGCTGCGACCCTCGACACATCGGGCAAGCGAACCGAGGGAGCCAGCGCGTGCTTGGTAAGGACGTCACGGCGGAGTTCGTCGTGGACGACGCGTCCAGCCGTGGGCGGATCACCGTATTCCAGATCTGCTGGGGCGCCCGCGACCCGTTGGCTGTGTCCATGACGCTGGTGTCCAGGCCGGAACATCCCGCGCTGCCGCAGGGCAGCTGGGTCGCACCACGCGACACCCTGCGCGCCGGCCTGGAGACGGCGGTGGGCGACGGGGACGTCCGGATCGGTCCCGACGCGGATCGGCGCGGCGTGCGGCTCGACCTGGTGCACGGCGACCGCCGGTCCGTGGTGGTGGTCGCGGCGTCGTCGCTGCGCAGCTTCCTGGACCGCACCGAGCGACTTGTCCCGACCGGTCAGGAGCACACCGAACAGGAGCTGGACGCCGTCCTCGCGGACCTGCTGCAGACCTGAGAAGCCTGAGAAGGCGGGACCGGTCCCACCTCGGCGACCCGGTCACCGAGGATCTCCCGGAGGAAGACCGCGGTGTGGCTCTCCTCGACCGCCGCCACGGCCTCGGGCGGCCCTTGCGCGACGACCCGGCCGCCTCCCGTGCCCCCCTCCGGCCCCAGGTCAATGATCCAGTCCGCCGTCTTGATGACATCGAGGTTGTGCTCGATCACGATGACCGTGTTCCCGGCGTCGACCAGCCGGCCGAGCACGCCGAGCAGCTTGCGGATGTCCTCGAAGTGCAGACCGGTCGTCGGCTCGTCGAGCACGTAGACCGTCCGGCCGGTGGAGCGCCGCTGCAGCTCCGAGGCGAGCTTGACCCGCTGCGCCTCGCCGCCGGACAGGGTCGGCGCCGACTGGCCGAGCCGGACGTACCCCAGGCCAACGTCGTTCAGCGTCCGCAGGTGCCGGGCGATGGCCGGCACCGCGGCGAAGAACTCCGCCGCCTCCTCGATCGGCATGTCGAGCACCTCGGCGATGTTCCTGCCCTTGTAGTGCACCTCCAGCGTCTCCCGGTTGTACCGGTCGCCGTGGCAGACCTCGCACGGCACGTACACGTCCGGCAGGAAGTTCATCTCGATCTTGAGGGTGCCGTCACCGGAACACGCCTCGCACCGCCCGCCCTTGACGTTGAACGAGAACCGGCCCGGCAGATAGCCGCGGACCTTCGCCTCAGTCGTCTCGGCGAACAGCCGGCGGATGTGGTCGAACACGCCGGTGTAGGTGGCGGGGTTGGACCGCGGCGTGCGTCCGATCGGGGACTGGTCGACCCGGACCGCCTTGTCGAGATGGTCGAGCCCGCTGACGGTGCGGTGCCGGCCCGGCACCTCCCGGGCGCCGTTGAGCTTGTTCGCCAGGACGGCGGCGAGGATGTCGTTGACGAGGGTGGACTTCCCCGAGCCCGACACCCCGGTGACGGCCACGAAACAGCCCAGCGGGAACGACACGGTGACGTCGCGCAGGTTGTGCTCCCGGGCCCCGTGCACGGTCAGTGCCCGGCCCTTGGTCGGCACCCGGCGGATGTCGGGCACCGGGATCCGGCGCCGCCCGGACAGGTAGGCGCCGGTCATCGACTCCTCGCTGGCGAGCAGCTTCTCGACCGGCCCGGAGACGACGACCCGACCGCCGTGCTCGCCGGCGCCGGGGCCGATGTCGACCACCCAGTCGGAGGCGCGGATCGTGTCCTCGTCGTGCTCGACGACGATGAGCGTGTTGCCCAGGTCGCGCAGCCGCAGCAGGGTCTGGATGAGCCGGCGGTTGTCCCGCTGGTGCAGGCCGATCGACGGCTCGTCGAGCACGTACAGCACCCCGACGAGCCCGGAACCGATCTGGGTGGCCAGCCGGATGCGCTGTGCCTCGCCGCCCGCCAGGGTGCCGGCGGCCCGGTCGAGGGAGAGGTAGTCCAGCCCCACGTCCAGCAGGAACGTCAGCCGCGCGTCGACCTCCTTGAGCACCCGGCCGGCGATGGCCCGCTCCCGTTCGGTGAGGTCGAGCCCGCGCAGGAACACGGCGCACTCACCGATCGCCATACCCGAAACCTCGGCGATCGACCGACCGCCCAGCGTCACCGCAAGTGACTCCGACTTCAGCCGCGCGCCGCGGCAGCCCGGGCAGGGGACATCGCGCATGTAGCCCTCGTACCGCTCCCGGCTGCTGTCCGACTCGGCCTCGCGGTGCCGGCGGCCCAGGAAGCCGATCACGCCCTCGAAGGAGGTGTAGTAGGAACGCTTGCGGCCGTAGCGGTTGGTGTAGCCGACGTGGATCTCGGTGTCGCCGCTGCCGTACAGCACGGCCTTGCGGGCCCGCTCGGGCAGCCCCTCCCACGGGGTGTCCATCTTGAAGCTGAGGTCCTCGGCAAGGGCCGTGAGCAACCGTTCGAAGTACTCCTTGTTGTGGCCGCCCGACCAGGGGGCCACCGCGCCCTGCGCCAGCGACAGGGTGGGGTCGGGCACGACGAGCTCCGGGTCGACCTCCTTGCGGGTCCCGATCCCGGTGCACTCGGGGCAGGCACCGTATGGCGAGTTGAACGAGAACGACCGCGGCTCCAGCTCCTCAAAGGAGAGGTCGTCGTAGAGGCAGGCCAGATGCTCGGAGTACATCCGCTCGCGCTCGGGGTCGTCGGCGTCGCGGTCGACGAAGTCGACCAGGACGAGCCCGCCGCCCAGCTTCAGGGCCGTCTCCACCGAGTCGGTGAGCCGCCGCTTCGCCGACGGCTTGATCGCGAGCCGGTCGACGACGACCTCGATCGTATGCTTGCGCTGCTTCTCCAGCTTCGGCGGATCGGTGAGCGGCACCACCGTGCCGTCGACGCGGGCCCGCGCGAACCCGGAGCTCTGCAGCTCGGCGAACAGGTCGACATACTCGCCCTTGCGGCCACGCACCACCGGGGCCAGCACCTGGAAGCGGGTGCCCTCGGGCAGCTCCAGCAGCCGGTCGACGATCTGCTGCGGGGTCTGCCGGGAGATCAGCCGCCCGCACTTCGGGCAGTGCGGGCGGCCGGCGCGGGCGAAGAGCAGCCGCAGGTAGTCGTAGACCTCGGTGATCGTGCCGACGGTGGACCGCGGGTTGCGCGAGGTCGACTTCTGATCGATGGAGACGGCCGGGGACAGCCCCTCGATGAAGTCGACGTCGGGCTTGTCCATCTGCCCGAGAAACTGCCGAGCATAGGCTGACAGCGACTCCACGTAGCGCCGCTGCCCCTCGGCGAAGATTGTGTCGAAGGCGAGGCTGGACTTGCCGGACCCGGACATACCGGTGAAGACGATCAGCCCGTCGCGGGGCAGGTCGAGGTCGACGTCACGGAGATTGTGTTCACGCGCGCCACGCACGACAAGACGATCGGCCATCGACAAACCCTCATGATCTTCAGTAAGACCGGACCTGGGCGAGTGTGGCCATGCTACGGATGAGGACCGGTACTTTTCCGGGGGCGGTCACTTACCACCAGCCGGACGAATCCGTCGAATCCGGTAGAGACCTCGGAGGCGTCAGAGGCATCAGATCTCCCGGTGCCACCTGACGGACCGTAACGACCGGCAGCTATCCCCTGCTCCCGTCCCATCCGCGCCATCCGCTCCGGAGAGGATCACCATGAGCGACGCCGACGGCGGCGACACCAGCCGCACCGGCTACACCGAGTACACCGGGAAAGTCACGGTCGGCGGTCCGGCCGACGTACGGACCCTGCCAGGCCTGTCGATCACCAAGATCGCCGTCGGCCCGATGAACAATAACGCCTACCTGCTGCGCTGCCCGGTCACCGGGGAGCAGCTGCTCGTCGACGCGGCAAACGAGGCCGACACGCTGCTGCGGCTCGTCGGGGACGCGGGGCTGGCGACGGTGGTCACCAGCCATCAGCACGATGATCATGTGCAGGCCCTCGCAGCTGTGGTCACCACCACCGGGGCCAGCACGGTCGCCCATCCGGACGACGCCCCGGCCATTCCGGTGCCCACCGCGCGGCAGGTGCGCGACGGAGACGAGGTCGCCGTCGGGACGGCCACCCTTCGGGTGATCCACCTGGTCGGGCACACACCCGGATCCATCGCCCTGCTCTACGAGGCCGATCCCGCCGCCCCCACCTCTTCACCGGAGACTGCCTGTTCCCTGGCGGCCCTGGAAACACGTTCGGTGACGAACAGGCCTTTACGACGCTGATGGACGGCCTCGAACGCAAGATCTTCGGCCCACTGCCAGACACCACCTGGATCTACCCGGGCCACGGACACGACACCACCCTCGGCGCCGAACGCCCGCACCTGGCGGAATGGCGCACCCGCGGCTGGTGACGGCGGCGGTGAGGCCGGCTCCGGTATGGCGAGCTCGGCCTCGACGCGCTCACGCCACGGATGCGCTCAGTCCGTTGAGACCTCCTCCGGAACGAGGTGATGCTGACGCTGTGCCTACTGTCCGGGGAAGCCGTCGGCAAGATCACCGATCGGATCATCCTGCCGCTACTGCGGCGTCCGCGGTACCGGGCGGAGATGGCCGAGACGCAGCCGCGTCTCGGCCGGGACGGCGCGCCACCGTGAGCTGACCGCGGGCTCCCAGCCTGGCCGGGCCAGCCCGCTCACCAGCCCGGAGAGGATCCGGACCGCGCGCAACGCGTCATGCGACCGGCCCACGGCCAATTTGCGCGCGGCGAGGACGGTCAGCTGGGCCGCGTGCACCGCGGTCCACGACCGGCCCACGTCGTGACGGTGCCGCCGGGCATAGGTGGCGGCTGACCGGCCGAGTTCGGCGTACAGCAGCCCGGACCGCCCGACGGTCTCCCCACCCACATGTACGACCGGCCAGGCGTCGTCCGCCCAGACGATGCGCCCGCCCGCGGCGTGCAACCGGGCGAACAGATCCGTCTCCTCGTAGTACATCCAGTACGACGGGTCGAATCCGCCCAGCCGTAGGAAAATCTCCGAACGGACGGCGAAGAAGGCGCCGACCGGATAGCGCAGTTCCGGCCACCTCTCCACCGCGGCGATCTCGCCCCGTACCGCCGTGTAAGCGTTCGTCCGCGGGCGCGGCAGGACGGCACTCGCCCGCCCCCGCTCGCCCGCCATGCCGCGGATCGGGAAGCCGAGCACGTCGGCGGACGACGCGGCCCAGGCGAGCAGCTTCGGGATCATCGTCGCGGTGTCGGCAGGGACCGTCACGTCACTGTTGACCACCAGGATCCACTCCGGCCGCAGCCCGTCCTCCACGGCACGGCGGACAGCGAGGTTCACCGCGGTACCGTATCCGACGTTCCCGTGCCCCTGGACCACGCGCACACCGTCCGGCAACGCATCATGCCGGGATTTCCCGTCATTCTCCACCAGAAATACCCGGCATTCCTCCATGGCATCCAGTGTGGTCAGCAACCGGTACAGAGACGTCGATCCCCCGTGAGAAACGACGACCGCCAACAGCCTGTGCATCATCCGCCTTCGGCTAGTGCGCCCGCAACGAGCTGCGAAATTTCGGGAAGAATCGGCGAGGAAGGACCACAGCTCACACCGAACGAGTACACACGATCGGCCCTGGAACGTCGAGTATTCCCGCCCGCGCGTCTCCTCGCCCGCGTCAGAGAGATACGTCCCGGCGGCTGGACGTGCACCGATGTACCGCAGTACCCGCCGGAACCAGCATAACCGCTGAGCCAGGGCTGTCCGGCATCCTCGTTCCCGGCGCGTCGCGACACCATTCCTCGATATGTTTCCGGACGCGCGGCGAACCGGGCCCGGTTCGTCACCCGCCTGACGTCACGGGCGGCCCGCCTCCGGGTGAACAGTCGCACTTTCCCGACCAGACCACGGCCCTTGCGCCGATCATGCTCACCGAGGGCCAGGCCACGGCGAGTGCCGTGGCGCTGGCCACCGCCCCGGACGGTCCGCTCACCCGGGACGGGGCGACGGCGTTAGAGAAGCCGCTCGACGCGACGACCCCGCCGGCCCATCGCCCGCTGATCATCGGGGCGCCGCCTGGGAGCCTTCGGCCACGGACCGCGGCTCGGCCACCCCCTCCGGCTCGGCCACCCCCTCCGGCTCGGCCACGGACCGCGGGGCCGGTGGGGTGGTACGCAGCGACCAGACGATGGCCACGATCAATGTCACCGCGATGACGCCGAGCGACAGCGCGATCGGCGGGTGCCACACGTCGGTGAGCAACATCTTCACGCCGATGAAGGCCAGGATGAACGCGAGCCCCGTCGCCAGGTGGTGGAAACGATCCATCAGACCGGAGAGCAGGAAGAACAACGACCGCAGCCCCAGGATGGCCAGGGCGTTGCTCGTGTAGACCAGGAACACCTTGTCGGTCACACCGAGCGCAGCGGGCACCGAGTCGAACGCGAACAGGACGTCGGCGGTCTCGATCATGACGAGGACGGCCAGTAGCGGCGTGGCGACCAGCTTCCCGGCACGCCGAAACACGAAACGCTGCCCCTGATAGTCGTCGGTGACCGGAATGACCTTGCGCAGCAGCGCGATCGCCCTGCTCCGGCCCGGATCCATCTCGACGCCGTTGCCCCGGAGCATCGTGACTGCCGTGTAGAGCAGAAAAGCCCCGAAGACGTAGATGACAAAGCTGAAGCGTTCGAGCAGCGCGATACCGGCCGCGATGAACAGGAAACGGAGCACGAGCGCTCCCAGCACACCGTAGAACAGGACGCGGTGCTGGTAGGCGCGAGGCACCTTGAAATAAGAGAAGATCAGCGCGAAGACGAAGAGGTTGTCGACGGACAGGCTCTTCTCCAGCAGCCACGCGGCGGCGTACTCGCCGGCGGGCCCCGGGCCCTGCCAGGCCCAGATGACACCGGCGAATCCGATGCCCAGCGAGACCCACAGAACGCTCCACCACGCGGCCTCGCGAAAGCCGATGACGTGAGCCCGACGATGTGCCAGCAGGTCGATGGTCAGGAGTGTGAGCAGGACGCCGACGAAGGCGGCCCAGGCCCAGGGGGGCACGTACACAGGTGATCTCCAGTGGTGTCGGAACGCGGCGCCGCGGGCACGCGGCGCGAAACGGTGTCGCCCTGACCGACCGGGCCCCGTTGCCAGCAGTCGGTCAGAGCACACTTCACCCGGCGATGGTCACGCCGAGGAGTAGGAGGGGAGCCGGGTGCCCGCCGCGGCGGGCGGTCAGCGCCAGAAGCCGCCGGGGTGGGCGGGGCGGACCGTGGTGGCGCGCCCGCGCAGCGGGGCGGTCTCCACCGCCTGGTTCAGCTCCACCGGGCCCACCGTTCCGACCAAGCGGAGGCGACCGTCATCCGGGGCGGCGTCGAGGACGACGACGCAGCCCGCGGCCGGCCGCTCCAGAAGTCGGCCGGTGACGCCCGTCAGCTGCTCGTCCGGACGGGCGGTGGCAACCATCTCCAGCGGAATCATGACCCGGTTGATCCGGGCGAGACCTCGATCGTCCATCGGCACGGCGGCGAGGTCACGCAACAGCACCACCCCGGCGAGGGATCCGTCGAAGTCCTCGACCCCGAACACCGCCCTCCGCGAGGGCAGGACGACCTCGTCCAGCGCGCTCGCGACGGTCGTCCAGGCGGACAACGGCGGCGGCGGCGGGCTCATCACGTCCCGGACGGTCAGACCCTCCAGCGCGACGTAGGCCCGCTGCTGCGCCTGGGCGAACCGGGAGGTGCCCAGCGCCAACCAACCCAGCAGGACGGCCCACAGCGCGACGAGCCCAACCAGGAACGACCCGACCACCCCGACGGCGATCAGCGACCAGCCAGTGATCACACCGGCGCGGGCCGCGGCCTGCTCGGCGCGCGCACGACTGCCGGTGCGGCGCTCCACCCGGGCGACGATCAACCGACCGCCGGAGCTGCGCGGGGAGGGGAGGACGTCGACGAGGGTCACCAGCAGCGCGAAGGTACCCACCCACAGGGCCACCTCCCCGGCCAGTTCCCAGGTGCCGGCGGGTGCCAGGGCGCCGAGCACGACGAGCAGGGCCCCGGCGGCGGCGGTGACGAGCAGGCCGGCCCGCGCGATCCGCGCCTCGACCTGGGTGCCGACCTGGGTGCCCATCCCCGGCGCGGGATCGAGGGCCACCACGGGCGGCGGCGCGAGATCGATGCCGCGGGATGCCGGGTGGGGGGGTGCCGGGCGCGGGGCAGCCACCACGCTCGCGGAGCGGTCGGGTGCGCCGGCCAGGACCAGCCGGCTTCCGAAGGCGCCGAGGGTGATGCCGAGAGCGGTCACCCCCGACCGGCGGGCCGACCGGGCCCGCATCAGATCGGCGGCCAGCAGGACGCCCACGAGCAGGCCCGCCCCGATCAGGCCGCCGGACAGGTAGGCGAATCCGGGCCGGCCGGGCACGGTGGCCGGCAGCGTGATCGCGGAGAGGAGGACGGTGACGATCGCCACCGAGATAGCCAATCCCGGACGCACCGTGATCGGCGGGAGATGTCCCCGTCGGGTGGCGTCATGGGTGGTCATGTCCGCTCAGAGCTCCTAATGAGTTCTTTCACCCTTCACCTGGCCGCGGTCACGACCAGGTGTCACACATGCTCAACGCCTAGCCTGCCCTTCAACGTCCCGGCAGACACCGCAGGGAGTCTGCGACTTTGCCTACGATCTCGTTGCCGAGGTTCGGCAACATCGAAGTTCGGCAACATCGAGATGCGGCAGCATCGAGGGAGGAGACCGGCGGGTGGAGAGGGAGGAGACCGGCAGATGGAGAAAGTAGAGGAAGTAGCCCGGCCAGCTGAGATCACCGCGGTCGACAACGACGCCCCGGCGGGACTGCCCGGGACAAGCCTCACCCGGCTCCCCCGGGCGGCCGTGCTGGCCGCCGCCGACGCCCGGCTGCACGCCGGCCTGCTCGGGGACTATCTCGACGTCCTAGCCTCCGCCGCAGACAGCGGACGGCGGCTGTCCGCGGCGGAGCTGGATACGTTCCGTGCGCTCGGCCGGACGGCGGCGGAGTCCGGCGCCGCGCTGCGTGCCCTCGTCGACCTCTACCTCTCTGCGACCTGGCGGATCTGGCCGTCGCTGCCGGCCGTCCGGGCAGCCGACCGGGCGGCCCGCGAGCTCGGCCGGGCTTCGAGTGGCCCGGCACAGCCCGGTCAGCCCACGGATGCCCCGCGCTCCATGGCCGAGGCCGTCGGCGCCGTCTCGAGGACCCGGGCGGCGGCCTCGGCGGTGCTGCGGGCCAGCGACGACGTGGTCGCCGCCGTTTGCGAGGGCTACGAGGCCGCCCGCACCGCCCGGGCTCGCTTCGAGGAGGCGCTGCGCCGCGAGCTCGTCGACGACCTGCTGGCCGGCACGTCGGAGGTGGGGCAACTACTGGAACGGGCCGGTACGTTCGGCCTGCGCCTGGAGGCGCCGCACGTGGTCGTCGTCGTCGCGGGCAACCGCCGGTTTCTCGACGGCCGCGGCCTGACCCGGTCGGCGGAGGCGACGCTGCGGGAGCACTGTCCGACCGACCCGCTGGTCGCCACCAGGAACGGTCTGCTCGTCTGCCTCATGCCCGAGGAGAACGACCTGACCCGGTTCCCGGCCGGTGCCGCCGCGAACCTCACCTCCCCGGCCGGCCGGCCGGCGCCGGGAGCCCGGCCGCGTGGGCGTCGCCGCCCGGACCTGCCGAAGACCGGCGACGCGGGATTCTCCCCGCTGCCGGCGTTCGCGCTGGCGGAGGGCACGGCCACGGCGGCCACAGCGGCCGCGGCGGTGACGACGATGACGGCGGTGACGGCGCTGGCCCGGCGGCTGCAGGCCGAGCCCGGGCTGGTCTGGCGGCTGGGGGTCAGCCGGGGGCGCAGCGGGGTCGCCGGGGTCCGCATCGGGTTCGAGGAGGCCCGCGGCGCCGTCGACATCGCCGGGCGGCTCGGGCTCGACGGGCACGTCGTCCACGCCGACGACCTGCTCATCTACAAGGTCCTGCTGCGTGACCGGGAGGCCCTGGCCGAACTGGTGGACGCGGTGCTCTCGCCGCTGCGCACGGCGCGGGGCGGCGCCGGTCCGCTGATCGACACCCTCGACGCCTACTTCACCACCGGCGGGGTGGCGCTCGCGGCGGCGCGGCGGCTGCACCTGTCCGTGCGTGCCCTGACCTACCGGCTGGACCGTATCCACGCCCTGACCAGGCACGACCCGGCCTCGCCTACCGACCGTTACGTCCTGCAGACCGCCGTGCTCGGGGCACGGCTGATCGGCTGGGATCCCTCGGCCGACTGACCGCACCCCGGCTGACAGCGGCTGGTCCCGCGGTCCCGGGGGCGCGCGGGGGACCGGGCGGAAACTGTCGGAGGCCTGTGGTGTGCTAGGAGCCGTGAGCACAACGTTCGAACGGCCCACCATCGACATCGAGCGGACGCGGGCGCCATTCCAGGTCGTGTCCGACTTCTCCCCGTCGGGCGACCAGCCCGCCGCCATCGACGAGCTGGCCCGGCGGGTCGGGGCCGGCGAGTCCGACGTCGTTCTCCTCGGCGCCACTGGCACTGGGAAGTCCGCGACCACCGCGTGGCTGGTCGAGCGCCTGCAGCGGCCGACGTTGGTGATGGCTCCGAACAAGACGCTCGCCGCGCAGCTCGCCAACGAGTTCCGGGAGCTGCTGCCGCACAACGCCGTCGAGTACTTCGTCTCGTACTACGACTACTACCAGCCCGAGGCGTACATCGCGCAGACGGACACCTACATCGAGAAGGATTCCTCGATCAACGAGGAGGTGGAGCGGCTGCGGCACTCGGCGACGATGAGCCTGCTCACCCGCCGGGACGTCGTCGTGGTCGCGAGCGTCAGCTGTATCTACGGACTCGGCACGCCTCAGGAGTACATCGACCGGATGGTGCGGCTGAGGGTCGGTGACGAGATCGAGCGGGACCTGCTGCTACGCCGCTTCGTCGACGTGCAGTACACCCGCAACGACCTCGCCTTCACCCGCGGGACGTTCCGGGTCCGGGGGGACACGGTGGAGATCTTCCCGGTCTACGAGGAGCTCGCCGTCCGAGCCGAGATGTTCGGCGACGAGATCGAGCGGCTCACCTACCTGCATCCACTGACCGGGGAGGTCGTCCGCGAGGCGGAGGAGATCTACGTCTTCCCGGCCACGCACTACGTCGCCGGGCCGGAGCGGATGGAGCGGGCGATCGCCGGCATCGAGGCGGAGCTCGCCGAGCGGCTGGCCACCATGGAGCGGCAGGGCAGGCTGCTGGAGGCGCAGCGGCTGCGGATGCGCACCACCTACGACATCGAGATGATGCGCCAGGTCGGGTTCTGCTCGGGCATCGAGAACTACTCCCGGCACATCGACGGCCGCGAGGCCGGGAGCCCGCCGCACACCCTGCTCGACTACTTCCCCGACGACTTCCTGCTGGTGATCGACGAGTCGCACAACACCGTCCCGCAGATCGGCGGGATGTACGAGGGCGACATGTCCCGCAAGCGCAACCTCGTCGAGCACGGGTTCCGGCTGCCCAGCGCCATGGACAACCGCCCGCTGCGGTGGGAGGAGTTCCTCGGTCGCATCGGCCAGACGGTCTACCTGTCGGCGACCCCGGGCCCCTACGAGCTGGGCCGGTCCGTCGGCGTCGTCGAGCAGATCATCCGGCCTACCGGCCTGCTCGACCCCGAGGTCGTGCTCAAGCCGACGAAGGGGCAGATCGACGATCTCGTCCACGAGATCCGGCTGCGCGCCGAGCGGGACGAACGGGTCCTGGTCACCACGCTGACCAAGAAGATGGCCGAGGACCTCACCGACTACCTGCTCGAGCTCGGCATCCGGGTGCGGTACCTGCACAGCGAGGTGGACACCCTGCGCCGGGTGGAGCTGCTCACCGAACTGCGCCGCGGCGAGTTCGACGTGCTCGTCGGGATCAACCTGCTCCGCGAGGGTCTCGACCTGCCCGAGGTGTCGCTGGTGAGCATCCTCGACGCCGACAAGGAGGGCTTCCTGCGCTCGGACAAGTCACTGATCCAGACGATCGGCCGGGCCGCCCGTAACGTGTCCGGGCAGGTCCACATGTACGCGGATGCGATCACCCCGTCGATGCGCCGCGCCATCGACGAGACGAACCGGCGGCGCGAGAAGCAGATCGCCTACAACACCGAACGCGGGCTGGACCCCCAGCCCCTGCGCAAGAAGGTCGTCGACATCCTCGACGACATGGTTCGCGAGTCGGCCGACGGCGAGCTGATCGGCGGCGGCCGGTCGCAGTCCCGCGGCAAGGCCCCGGTTCCGGGGATAAAGTCGCGCGCCGGCAGGGAGGGTGCCGCCGGCCGGTACGCCGCCGAACTCGCCGGCCTGCCCTCCCACGAACTCGCGCAGCTCATCCGCCAGCTCGACGACCAGATGCACGAGGCGGCGAAGGAGCTGCAGTTCGAGCTGGCCGCCCGGCTGCGCGACGAGATCGCCGAGCTGAAGAAGGAGCTGCGTGGCATGGGCGCCGCCGGCGTGCAGTGATGCCGTGAGCGCCGGCCTGCCACGATCAGCCGGCTGGGGCGGCGGTATCCGTGCCGCTGGCGACGGTATCCGTGGCGACGGTCCCGGTCTTGGCTGCGGCCTTGGCGTCGCAGCGGGCCAGCAGGTCCTGCCAGACCTCCTCGATGCGGGCGTCGAGGTCGTCCAGGCTCCCACCGTTGTCCACCACGATGTCGGCGACGGCCCGGCGCTGGGAGTCCGTGGCCTGGTTCGCCATCCGCGCCAGCGCCTGGTCGCGGGGCAGGCCGCGGGCCTCGATGCGGTGCAGTCGCAGCTCCCGCGGCGCCTCGACGACCAGCACCACGTCGTAGGTCCCCTCGGCGTGCACCTCGACGAGCAGCGGGATGTCGTGCACGGCGATCCCGCTCGGTGGCACCTCCCCCATGCGCCGCGCCGTCTCCTCGCGGATCAACGGATGGACGATCGCTTCGAGCCGGCCACGGGCGGCGGGATCGGCGAACACGATCCGGCCGAGCGCCTCGCGGTCCAAGCCACCGTCCGCGTTCGCCAGTTCGGTGCCGAACTCCGCCAGGACCGCGGCGAGCCCCGGGGTGCCGGGCGCCACCACGTCCCGGGCGACCTGGTCGGCGTCGATCAGCAGGGCGCCCCGGGCCGCGAGGCGCGCCGACACCGCGCTCTTGCCCGAACCAATGCCACCCGTCAGACCTACTGTGAACACATCGCCGAGTCTGCCAGCTCCCGGAGCCAGCCACCCGACCGGTCCGCCCGTCTGCGCCCTCGCGTACTTGGCAGCTCGCGTACTTGGCAGACTGTGCGGATGGAAGCTGCCCCGGTCGCGCACCGGCTCTGGCCGGTCCTGCTCACCGGCACGCTGCTCGGTCTCGGTGCCCTCGGCCTCGCCCTGGCACCGGCGCTCGCCGATTCGGCGCCGTTGCTGCTCGTCGCGCTGCGACCCACGTGGGCGATCCTGCTGCTGGTCGGCGGCACGGTGCCGTTCGTCCCCGCCCTGCTGATCGCCGCGTTCTTCCGCGGGCTGATCGACGTCGGCTACTTCGGTCTGGCCCGCAACAACATCCGCTCGGTGCTCCTACGGCGCCTCAGCACCGGCCGCGTCGTGGCGGCGCTGTCCCGCCGCGGCACCCAGCGCCCGCTGCTGTGGTTCTGCCTGCTGAACACCAACGCGGCGGTGGACGCGGTGCTCGGCGCCGGCGACGTCCCGCTGCGCCGGTTCCTGCGCTTCCTGGTTCCCGGCTCCCTGCTGTCCTCGGCCCTCTACCTGACGGCGGCGCGTGCCGTGACGCCATGGACGCACGGCGTTGTCACCTGGCTCGACGAGAACATGACCTTCCTGATCCTCGACAGCCTCACGTTAGCGATCATCCAGCTGGGGGCGCGGACGGTCCTGCGCCGTCGGGGTCGGCTCCGCGCTGCATCCGAACCGAGATCCTGCCGGGTGCGGTGGTTCGCGAGGAGGGTGGCGCCGCGATCGACGACACGGCGGTCAACGAGGCCTACGACGGCCTGGGCTCGACGTTCGCGTTCTACTCCGACGTCCTCGGCCGGAGCTCCATCGATGACGAGGGGATGGCTCTGCTCGCCACCGTGCACTACAGCGACCACTACGAGAACGCCTTCTGGAACGGCCGCCAGATAGTGTTCGGCGACGGCGACGGTGAGCTGTTCAAGCGTTTCACGGTGTCACTCGACATCATCAGTCATGAACTGACCCATGGCGTCACCGAGGACGAGGCGGCGCTGATGTATGTGAACCAGTCCGGCGCGCTCAACGAGTCGATCAGCGACGTCTTCGGTTCCCTGGTGAAGCAGTACGTCCGCGGCCAGACCGCCGAGCAGGCCGACTGGCTGATCGGCGACGAGCTGCTCACCGACGCCGTCCAAGGCGTCGCGCTGCGGTCGATGAAGGCCCCCGGGACCGCCTACGACGATCCGGTGCTCGGCGACGACATCCAGCCGGACCACATGGACCGCTACGTCCGGATGACCGCCGACAACGGCGGCGTCCACATCAACTCGGGCATCCCGAACAAGGCGTTCTACCTCGCCGCGACGGCTCTTGGTGAATACGCCTGGGAGAAGGCCGGCCACATCTGGTACGAGACCCTGCGCGCACCGCAGATCCGGCCGAACACGACGTTCCGCGCTGACCGTGCGCCAGGCCGGCCTGCTGTTCGGTGCGGACGCGCGGAAGGCCGTCTCCGAGGCGTGGCAGGCCGTCGGCATCGCCGTCCGCGCATCCGGGTAATTCCGCGCATCCGGGTAATTCGGACCATCACGCCCGACGGCATCGGACGTCACCGCCCGGAACCACCTTGCCCGCCTTCGCGGCCCGGGCCCGCAGCAGCTCGCGGATGCGCTCCGCCGGCAGCGGAGGCGAGATCGCCTCTCCCTGCAGCAGGTCGCAGCCGAGGTCGACCATCATCGTCAAGGTCCGTTCGTCCTCGATGCCCTCACCGACGACCCGCAGCCCCAGGCGATGTCCCAGATCGAGCACGGAACGCACGATCGCGGCGTCGGGCAGGCTCCCCCGGACGTCCGTGACGAACCCCCGGTCGATCTTGACCTCGTCGAACGGCAACGTCTTGAGGATCTCCATCGAGCTGTACCCGGTGCCGAAGTCGTCGAGGGAGAGCGCCACGCCGTGGGAGCGCAGCTGACCCAGCATCATCGCCGCACGCGCGGGCTGGGTGACCAGGGCGCTCTCGGTGATCTCCAGGGTGAGGACGTCGGGGGCCAGCCGGTGCGCGGCGATCGAGTCCGAGACCACCCGGGGAAGGTCGTCGAGCACCAGCATCCGGGGGGAGAGATTGACCGACACTGGCAGGTGCAGGCCTCCCACGTCCCAGGCGGCACACTGCCGCAGCGCCTCGTCGAGAACCCACCGGGTCAGGTCCGCGATCAGGGGGGACCGCTCGGCGATCGGCAGGAACTCGCCGGGGGGGAGCAGCCCACGGCTCGGGTGCCGCCACCGCAGCAACGCCTCGGCACCGACGATCCCACCGGTCCGAGCCGACTGGACCGGCTGGTAGTACAGAACGAGCTCGTCGCGGCCGATCGCGGCGCGCAACTGGGCGTTCAACGCGATCTCCTCGGGCCGCACCCCGGCGATGCCGGCCTCCCACAGGCCCACGCTCTCCCCGACCCGCTTGGCCCGCAGCAGAGCCGCATCGGCGCAGCTCATCAGGGTGGCCATGGTCGCGCCGTCGCGGGGGGCCACCGCGATGCCCACCGAGGCGTCCACCTCGACGTCGACCCCGCAGACCTGGAAGGGCCCCTGGATCTGGCGGAGGACCCGCCGACCCAGGGTGCGCCGCCGCCCGGCAGCTAGGGCCGCGGGCAGGGGGCCGCGGACGGCCGGCGCGCCCGACGGGCCGAGCGGGACGGGTGAAGCGGATGAGGCGGATGAGGGAGGCGAGGCGGATGAGGGGGGCGGCGCCGGGGTGATCTCGGGTCCGCGGAACACCAGCGCGAACTCGTCCCCGCCGGCCCGACCGACGAACACCGGCCTCGGGGTCAGGGTCGGCAACGTCTCGGCAATCATCCTCAGCAGCTGGTCGCCGCCGAGGTGACCAAGCGCATCGTTGACCTCGTGAAACCGGTTGAGGTCCACCAGGACGAGGACAGCCTCGTTCCCCGCGGCGTTGATCTTCGCAACGGCGGACTGCCCGATTTCCATCGTCCCGCCCCGATTGGCCAGGCGGGTAAGGGGATCGGAACGGTTCTGCAGCAGGCCCTCACGGAACAGGGCCTTCGCCACCGCGCCCACGAGCACGACGGCGGCGATGGTGGAGAACATGGGCGCGGCGGCCTCGGCCAGTCCGTCGTGGGCGATGACGCCGGCGACGACGGCACCGCAGACGGCCGCGGTGCCGGCGACGGCCCAGCCGACGGGGACCAGAGCGGCATAGGCGCACAGCACCGGGAACCAGGTCAGGTAGGTGTCCGCGTTCCGGCCGGGCGCCGCGCTCGCCAGCGCGAAGGCGAGCGCGGCGGCGAGCGAGGCGACGGCGACGGGCGGAATCCAGCGCCCTCTCGGGTTAGCCACCAGCCCGACGACAGTGTTGCCGACCGCGACCACCAGACCCAGCCAGCTTCCCCAGCGCAGATAACCCGGGGAGCCCGGAATGCACCCGGCGAGCAGGAAGAGCACCGCCGCGATCGCAGGGGTGACCACGAGAAAACGCCGACGGCCGGCGAACGTACGCCCGCTGATCAAAAACAGCTTCCTCCCGCACTGACCCGCGATGAGCCCGACCGAACGGACCGAGCGGATCAGGCGGGCCGAACGGAGACGAACCGCACCGAGCGGGACGTCGCCCCGGGTGTCGCGGCGACCCCGCATCCGAGAGATCACGGTGCACGACGGCGACAGGACCGGGTCAGGTTTTCTTCCAACATAGCCGTCGATCCGGCGTGACCGACATCACGGCCAGCAGTTTCCTGGCACCGATGCGATTTCACGGCACCGATGCGATTTCACGGCTCGGTACAATTCCTCGACCGATACCGGATACGACGGGAAATCCGGGAAACCAGCGGAATAATTCAGCACAAAAATGACATCCGGGGTACAGAAACGCTCAGCGCCAGGAACGCTCAGTGACAGGAACGCTCAGTGACAGGAACGCTCAGTGTGCCGCGTCGTCCCAGGTGCGGCCGGCGCCAACGCTCACGTCGAGCGGCACCGACATGGTGTACGCGGAGGTCATCTCGGCCCGGACTAGCCGCTCGATCGCCTCGTACTCGCCGGGCGCGATCTCGAGGACGAGTTCGTCGTGCACCTGGAGCAGCAGCCGGGAAGCATACCCCCCGGCACGCAACGCCCGGTCGACCCCCAACATCGCAATCTTGATGATGTCCGCGGCGGAACCCTGGATCGGCGCGTTCAACGCCATCCGCTCGGCCATCTGCCGCCGCTGGGAGTTGTCACTGGTCAGATCGGGCAGGTAACGACGGCGGCCGAGGATCGTCTCGGTGTAGCCGTCCTTGCGAGCCCGTTCCACGACCCCACGCAGGAAGTCGCGGACCCCGCCGAACCGGGCGAAGTAGGCGTCCATGTGCTCCCGGGCCTCGTCCGGCGCGATGCCGAGCTGCCCGGCGAGGCCGAACGCGGACAACCCGTAGGCCAGGCCATACGACATCGCCTTGATCCGCCGGCGCAACTCCGGGTCGACCTCGGAGACCGGCAGGCCGAACGCCTCGGCGGCCACGAAGGTGTGCAGGTCCTCGCCGGAGCCGAACGCCTCGATGAGGCCCTCGTCACCCGAGAGATGAGCCATGATCCGCATCTCGATCTGCGAGTAGTCCGCCGTCAGCAGCGTCTCGTAGCCCGCGCCGACGACGAAGGCCCGGCGGATCTGGCGCCCCTCGGCCGTCCGGATCGGGATGTTCTGCAGGTTCGGGTCCGCGGAGGAGAGCCGGCCGGTCGCGGCGATCGTCTGGTTGAACGTGGTGTGGATGCGCCCGGCATCGTCGATCATGGGGATCAGCGAGTCGACGACCGTCTTGAGGCGGGCCACGTCACGGTGCCGCAGCAGCACCGGCAGGAGCGGATGGTCGGACTGGACCGCCAGCCAGGCGAGGGCGTCGGCGTCCGTGGTGTAACCGGTCTTGATCTTCTTGGTCTTGGGCAGGCCCAGCTCGTCGAAGAGGATCTGCTGCAGCTGCTTGGGGGAGCCCAGGTTGAACGGCCGGCCGACGATCTCGTGGGCCTGCGCGGCGACCGCGCTGACCTCGCCGCCGTATCGCTTCTGCAGCTCGGCCAGGTGCTCGGAGTCCACGGCGATGCCGGCCCGCTCCATGCCGGCCAGGACCGTGACCAGCGGGAGTTCGATGTCCCGCAGCAGGGTGGCAGCGGAGCGGCGTTCAAGGTCCGCGTCGAGGGCGTCGGCGAGCTCGAGGCAGGCCCGGGCCCGCACGGCGTCCGCGTGCGCCTGGTCGGCCTCGCCGGAGCCGTCGAGGGTCAGCTGCTGGCCGCCCGGGACGGGGTCGGCGGACAGGTCGCGATGCAGGTACCGGGCGACGAGATCGGCCAGGTCGAAGGACCGCTGGCCGGGCAGAGCCAGGTAGGCCGCGAGCGCGGTGTCACTGGTGACGCCGGCGAGCGGCAGGCCGAGCTCGGTCAGGGCCAGCATCGGCCCCTTCACGTCGTGGGCGGCCTTCGGCTGGTTCGGGTCGGCGAGCCAGGCGCCCAGCGCCGCCACGTCCGCGGGGGTGAGCAGCGTCGGGTCGAGCCAGGCCGCGGCACCGCCGGCCGCGGCCAGCGCGAGACCGGCGAGCAGGCCGGTGCCGCGCCCCCAGGTGCCCCGGGCGTGCAGGCCGGTACGGCCGGCTCTGTGGGCGTGCTCGGCGAGCCACCGGACCACCTCGCCCGGCCCGAGCACGGTCAGCTCGATCTCGAACCCCTCGTCGGCGGGAGGCGGCGCGATCGCGAGGGCCGCGTAGAGCCGCTCCCGCAGCACCCGGAACTGCAGCGTGTCGAACAGCTGGTGGACGGCCTCCCGGTCCCAGGGCCGCATCCGCAGGCCGGCGGGGACGACGTCGAGCGGCACGTCACGGGACAGCTCCGTCAGGGAACGGTTGCGGATGACCTCGGACAGATGGGCGCGCAGCGACGCCCCGGTCTTCCCGCCGATCTCGTCGGCATGGTCGACCAGTTCGGCCAGCGAGCCAAACTGCTGGATCCACTTGGTGGCGGTCTTCTCCCCCACCCCCGGCACCGACGGCAGGTTGTCGGAGGGATCCCCGCGCAGGGCCGCGAAGTCCGGGTACTGCACCGGGGACAGGCCGTACTTCGCCTGCACTTCGTCGGGGGTGAAGCGGACCATGTCGCTGATGCCCTTGCGGGTCATCAGCACCGTCACCCGCTCGTCGACCAACTGCAGCGCGTCACGGTCACCCGTGACGACCAGCACGTCCATCCCCTCGGCCGCGCCCAGGGTCGCGAGCGTGGCGATCACGTCGTCGGCCTCGTATCCCGGCGCGCTGACCCCCGGCACCGCGAGGGCGTCGCACACCTGGTGGATGAGGCTGACCTGGCCGACGAAGTCGGCCGGGGTCTCAGCCCGACCGGCCTTGTACTCGGCGTACTGGGTGTGCCGGAAGGTCGGGGTCGGCAGGTCCCACGCCACGGCGACATGGGTCGGCCGCTCGTCGCGCAGGACGTTGATGAGCATGGAGGTGAATCCGTACACCGCGTTCGTCGGCTGGCCCGTGGTGGTGGAGAAGTTCTCCACCGGCAGCGCGTAGAAGGCGCGGTAGGCCAGCGAGTGCCCGTCAAGCAGCAACAACCGGGGCGTCGCCGGGGTCGGCTTCGCGGGGCTCGATGGCGCGGGACTCGGCGAGGGCGCGGCCGGGCCGGCCGCGGTGGCCACAGTGGCGGACGCTGCCGGGCTCCCGGACGGGGACGAGGTGGGGGACGAAGTGGTGACGGACACGCGGCGAGTTTAGGCCGTGGGTCGGACAGTTTCGCCGCGAGCGGGCGGACCGACGCGTCGACCACGTCGCTCCGTCACGTCGCTCCGCCGATCGGTCAGGTCCGCCGATCGGTCAGGTCCGTCCGGTCACGGTTTGACGAGGGTCACGGTTTGACGAGGGAGCTGACCGGGCCGAGCACGGTCCGTTTCCCGGCCCGGACCTCGTACACGTAGACCGTCGAACCCTCGACCTCACCATTCTTCCGGAATCTGATGCGCTTGGTGACCCCGGGAACGTCGACCGAGCCGAACCGGGCGAGCACGGCCTCCCGCGTCGCGCCGCTACCGAGCCCGCGCAGCACCTCGATGACGGCGTTCGTGGCGTCATAGGCCTCGCCGGAATAGGTTCCAGGCCGCGCATCGGCGTTGATCGTCTTGTAGTCGGCGACGAACCCCGCCGCCGCAGGATCGCTGTTCGGGTCACCGCAGGGGCAGGTCAGCAGCATTCCCTCGGCGTTGCCGGCACCGGCCTGGCGGATGAGCTGGTCGTCGTTCGCGCCGTCGCCGCTGACGACCTTCCCGGTGTACCCCTTGCTGCGCAGCGCCCTGGTCAGCAACGCGAGTTCCGCGTAGTAGCCCGAGTAATACACGGCATCCGGATTCTCGGCGAGGATCTTCGTGGCCTGGGACGTGTAGTCCTTCGTCGGATTGATGCCGTCGTGGATCACGCGGATTCCTCGGCCGGTCAGGGCCTTCTCGAGCGATCCGGACAAGCCGGTGCCGTATTCGCTCCGGTCGTCGAGAGAGTAGACCTTGTCCACCTTCACGACCTTGGCGAGGTATTCCGCGGCGGCGGATCCCTGCACGGTGTCCGGGGCGATGACCCGGTAGAAGCTGGTGAACCCGAGATCGGTAAGCGCCGGATTGGTGACCGACGGGCTGACCGACAGCAGCCCGGCCCTGCTGTAGAGCGGCTCACTCGACTTCGTCGGTCCGGAGAAGACGGGGCCGACGACGCCGATGACCTTCGGATTGTCGATCAGCTTCTGTGCGGCGGTGGGCCCCTGCTCGGCCATACCCTGATCGTCCGAGGCGACCAGGCGCAGCCTGAACGGCAGATCCTTGCGCCGGTTCGCCAGCTCGACGGCGGTCAGCACCCCGTCGTAGGCGTTGATGCCAAGCTGCTGGTTGTCGCCGGAGAGCGGCCCCTGAAAGCCGATGACGTATTCCTTTTTCCCGTCGTCACCGGACGCACCACCGCCACAGCCGGCAAGGACGGCCGCGGCCGTCAGCACACCCACGGATCCGAGGGCCCCCCACCGCGTCACGCTCGGTCGGGGCACGCCCCGTCGCCGTCCAGGACCCGTCATGACACGCCCTCCCACAGCACATCGCTGCCGCCACCGCCCCCTCGGCGTCAGAACCCGGTCCGCCGCCACCGCATCATTGGCAACCGATCGAAAGCGGATAGTGACGAAAACGTAACCTTCGGAGGGGTGGAAGGGAAGCGCAAAGTGAGCGTGTCGTAACTTGAAGGAGGTTTCGCCGGTGGGTCCGAAAACGAACGACCTGATCGGAGAAGCGAACGACCCGGCAGAACCCGCAACGGCCTGGTCGGAGGATGCCGGTCGCCGCAGCCATTGCGGCAGCCGCCGCAGCGTCATCGCCGGTCGGTCAGTTCTCCGTCTTCAACGGGACGAATCTGCCGCCGAGTACCGTGTAGAGCACGACCGTGGGCGATCGGGTGTCCCCCCAGCGGTCGAAGGCGACGGAGCCGGTGATCCCCGCGAACGAGCCGCTCCCGATCGCCGTCACGAGGTCGTGCCTGGTGGCCGCGTCCACGGTCGTCCGGCCCGGCAGCACCGTGGCCGCTGCGCGGATGATCGCCCTGGCGGCGTCGTACGCATAGGCCGCGACCGCGGGGATGGCCTCGGCCCGCCGCAGCTCCAGCTCCGCGGCTGGCTCGTTCACCCCGGACGTGCCGCGGGTACCGGCGGCCGGCGGCCCGTGGGGCCCCTCCTCCAGGCCCGACCCCGATGCCGGTGCCGATGCCGGTGTCAAGATGCCGTGGACCGCACTCGGGGTGGTGGTGGCGCCCCGGCCGGGCGAGGCGGTCTCCGCTGGATCCTCCTGGCTCCGCAGGTCCGCAGGGTCCTCCTGGCCCCGCGGGCCCAGGGTCCCACTCGGCCGCCCACTCGTGCCAGGCGATTCCACGCCGCCCGAGGCCCCTGGGCGGGTACTGCCCTCGTCATCCGCCGGTCCCCCGAAGCGGTCGGAGTAGTCCGCGACGAAGGCGCCTGAGGACGGCAGCCGAGTCGGCGGGACCAGCGGACCGATGATCAGGTCGCCGTCGGCCGCCGACCTCGCCTCGTCGGTGTAGCGGGACTGGAGCAACGCGTCCGAACCGAGTACCTGGATCGACGTTCCCGCGTCGGCGAGCCGGGCCCGCAGTTTCCCGGCGAAGGCCGCACCCATCGAGACATAGACCAGATCGGGGGCGTCCTCCTCAATCGCCCGCGCGGTGCCGGCGATCTCGGATCCATCCGTCTCGTCCCCCCGGACCTGGTATACCGATGTCACCGACGCGCCGAGGGCGGCGGCGCGCGCCGCGAAGCGGGCGCCCAGAGTCGTGCCGTATCTCGGTTCGCCGTCGACGACGGCGATACGCTTGCGGCCGAACGTCCTGACCGCGTACTCGGCGGCGACCCGGGCCTGGCGCTCGTCCGTTCCGGCCAGGCGGAAGTAGGACGGGAAGGGCCGGGTGCGCGGCCGGGAACCGGAATCGGTCAGTGTCGGGTCCGCGTTCGACGGGGAGACGACGGGGATGCCCGCGGCGCTCAGCGTGGGCAAGGACACCTTCGCGACGAGTGAGCTCAGCGGCCCGACCACGCCGATGACCTGATTGTTCGCCACGAAGGCGTCCACGGCCTGCGCTCCCCCGTCCGGACGGGACAAGTCATCGTGGGCGGACAGCTCGATGCGCCAGCCCGGGATGGCCCCGGACTTGTTGGCCTCGTCGACCGCGAGCGTGACGGCGTTGCGCGCGCTCACCCCGTCCGTGGAGAGATCCCCGGACAGCGGCGCCATCACACCGAGGGTGGCGACCCGGATGACGCCGGCGTCATCGCCGGCGCCAAGGCTGGCGGCCAGCGTGAACCCCAGGACCGAGGGCACCGCGAGGATCAGGACGGCGAGAGCCGCGAGCGCCGCGCGCCCGCGACCGGTGCGCGATCTGGCCCGGGTCCACCGCCCGATCGAACCGGCCATCGACGCGAGAGACGCCCGCGACGAATCGCTCACCCGGCTTCCGGGATCACGGACACGGAGGTCACGAGCCCGGCAACGCCTCACCCGACAGCACGGCCTCGGCGACCGCCCGCATCGTCCGGCGCTGGTTCATCGAGGTGCGCTGAATCCAGCGGAAGGCATCCGGCTCGGTCATGCCGTGCTCGGTCTGCAGCACGCCCTTGGCCCGCTCGATGATCTTCCTAGCCTCCAGGCGCCCCTGCAGGTCCTCCACCTCGGCCTCGAGGCTCACGATCTCGGTGAACCGGCTCATCGCCATCTCGATCGTGGGCAGCAGGTCCTTCTTCTGGAACGGCTTGACCACGTAGGCCATGGCGCCGGCCTCACGGGCACGTTCCACCAGCTCCCGCTGGCTGAAGGCGGTGAGGATGACGACGGGAGCGATACGGTCTTTCGCGATCTTCGCGCCGGCCTCGATGCCGTCCATCCTCGGCATCTTCACATCGAGGATGCACAGGTCGGGGCGGAGCTTGCCGGCGAGGTTGACGGCCATCTCGCCGTCGCCCGCCTCCCCGACCACCTCGTAGCCCTCCTCCTGGAGCATCTCCCTGAGGTCGAGCCGGATCAGCGCTTCGTCCTCGGCGATCAAAACCCGGCGCGGGTTCGAGGAGGGTTGGCTCATCGAGTCGGACTCCTGGTCTCGGAGGTGCGTCCCTAGTGTGACAGGACGGACGATCGGGGTGGCCGTCCCGCCCCGGGCACGGAGGGCGGGAGGTCGAAACGCACCCTACCCGGATAGAGTCTTCAAGGAGAGGTTCCGGCCAGGTTCGACGGCGATCTCCTCGCCCTCGTCCCGCCCGGTTCCTCCGCCCGTTCCACTTGCCCCAACTCGCCCCTGTTACGTCTGATCCAACACGCTCCACCCGCCGGCCCCGGTACTCCAACGGCAGAGAGACGGTGCTCAAACCACCGACAGTGTGGGTTCGAATCCCACCCGGGGTACGTACAGCATCCACACGCCGAAGTGACGACGCGGATGCATTCCGTGTGGTGAGCCGGACTGGTGCCGGTGGCGGCGCCGCCGAGGCGACAGCGGCCACCGCCTCGATCCGGTCAGCCTGAAGTCTGATCATGATGCTGGCTTCCTGGGCCTCGTGGTGTACCTGGACGGTGAGCTGCGTCAACTCGTAGAACTCGCGCTGGATCTCCTCGGGGGCGTCGTGGAGGCTCAGGCGCAGCCGGGGCAGCGCGCCGAGCAGGGCGGCGCCGTCGACGGTGGGCCGGTTTGAGGTCTGCACGTCGTCCGCAGCGGCAGCGTCGAGGGTTTCCAGTTCGGCGGCTTTGGCGCGCCGCTGTTCCTCGAGCCCGTTGTAGGACTTCCGCAGCCCCTGGCTGAACGGGTCGTCGGGGTCGGCGTCCTGTGCCTGGCGCAGAATGTTCTGCTGGCGGCGGGGCAGGTCCGCGAGGGTGCGCTCCATGGCGACGCGGCGTGCCTGCCGATCCTCGGTTTCCCGGTCGCCCGTCGTCGCGAGTTCAGCGAGGTAGGTCTTCGTCCTGTCGGGGCCGAACAGCCGGTCGGCGTAGAACTCGGTGAGGGCGTAGAGGATGACGTCCTCGCGGATGTAGAACGTCCGGGATGCCCGTCGTACGCGTCGGGTCCGCCGCCGCGGTCGTTCGGGCGCGGCCGGCACTGGTAATAGGGGCTGCCGTGCCGGAGGGTGCCGGCCATCCGGCGGCCACACCTCGTACTCGGCCACGGACTGGTTGATCCGCCGCTGCAGCAGCGACGCCTGCGGGCCATCAAGCCGAATCGGCTCGTTCCAGGCGAACAGCGGCACCCCAGCGCGTTCCAGCGCCCGCTCGACCGAGAGGTTCTCGTACATCCGCCGGGCGATCCGGGACATCGACTCGCAGATCACGACATCGAACCGGCGGCCCGGCGACGCGACCTCGGCCAGCAGATCATCGATCCCGTCGTCCCGCGCGATGGGAACATCGAACCGGGTCACATCGGCCGGCACATGGCCAGTCCCGAAGAGGCCCCATTACTGCAGCCGTCACCTAAACTGGACTGCGCCGCCCGTGGATGCGGGTCTATTAGAAGCCCTCGTCGACGAGTACCGCACCCTTCTCGATGAGGACATAGGCCCTCGCCCACCCGTCACCGACGACCCGGGAGCGGACTTCCACGTGCAGGCGGCCCTGGAAGATCTCCAGAGAGAAGCCGCCGTACATGCCCGGGACCGACAGATAAAGGGCGTCAGTGCCGTCCTCGGAGAGCACCTCGGTGGCGACGTCGCGCAGCCGGACCGCCAACGTCGGGCGGATCGTCGACTCGACGAGCGATGCAAGGTGCCTGTCCCACGCCTCGAACCGGCCGGTCCCGCTAGTCCGGCTCCGTGGCGTCAGGACGTCGGCCAAGTGCTCGTGGCCGCGTTTGCGGGCGATGTCGACCGGCCGCAGTCTCTTAGCATCACGCAGCGTGCGCCACGCGCCGTACGCGATAAGTGCGGCCGCCACATCAACAGGGGCTCCGTGCCAGGCAGCCTGGTGAAGCGGGGTGAACCAGGACGTACCGCCGACCCGACACTGGTTGACGTCGATCGACCGGTCCGCACCCAGCAGCCTGAGCAGGTTGCTCCAGTTGCCATCGCGCGCGGCATCGGCGACGGCGTCGAGGCGCGCGAGGCGCTTGGGCGGCAGGTCGGCGCGGTCGAGGGCTCCCGGCCAGACCCTCGTCGTCTTCGCCTCGCCAGGCCGGGAGTCGGTGTTTACCGGGATGGCCCGGTACCAGGCGGCGAGCGCGGAGAGCACGGCGCCGAACTGGCCGTTCTCCACACACCCGCCCAGGTTGCCCTCGATGAAACGGTCGGACCGGACGAACGCGGTCGCGGCGCGGACGGCATCCGCCGCACCGAGCGGGAGGCCCGCATCGAAGTTAGTACTCCAACCCGA